>JBGAVB010000072.1:0-9444 GCA_044228345.1 Anaerolineae bacterium
CTGTTTGTCGGTTGGCGTGTCGCCAAAACTCATGCGCATGCAGCCGAGTTCCAGGGCCGAAACTTCCAGGTTGCTGTTGCCAAGTTTGCGCGTCTGCATTTTTTGAATTCCTGTCTTTGCCTCACAGATCGGAGCGATGCGGGTCAGTAGGGCGGAATCAGGCTGCGAAATCAATCTCCCCAGCCGATGCCGTACCATTGGCGCGGCCAGGGTAGCTCAGCCACTTCATCGCGATATTCAGCTCACGGACAATGTCCGCCGCTTCGATTTTGGCGCCGTCCGCGAACTCCATCGTCTCCGTGGTATGAGCGTCTTGGATGAGCGTGAGATCGTAGCCTCGATCGAGAGCGCCATAGGCCGTCGCCCGAATACACCAGTTTGTGGCAGCGCCAGCCAGTACGATGTGAGTCGCGCCGAGCCGCGCCAACGTTTCTTCCAATGCAGTTTGCTCGAATGACGAATTGAACTGCTTGTGGATTCGAATCTCACCTTCTGCGGGCGACAATTCTGGCGCTAATTGCCAATCGGGGCTGCCATGGATCAGTTCATCGTCGGCGTGCTGCACCCATATCACTGGAATCCCCTGGCGCCTTGCGTTTTCGACGGCGACGCCCACATTCCGGATGATGCGGGGAGAATCCCAGGCGCTGCGCATGACTCCGACTTGGACATCTACGACCAGGAAAACCGTTTTGCTGCCTTCACGGATGGTTGCCATGAATAGTCTCCATTATCATGAAATCCAGTATACCAGAAATCCAACGAGGCATCCAACTTGCGTTGCGCTTTGAGGGCGGAGGACGGAAGTCACTTCGCGGTTCGGATCAGCGGCCGGCCAAAGCTCCGCCTGCTGCAACGGAGGATGGAGAGCCACGGTTCACATGCTGCTTTGGTTCAGCGCCCCATCGGCTGCCGCCGGCTGTTCGGCGGCGCGGCGAGCCAGGACCCAGAGGGTGTCGGCCTGGACAAAGCCCAAGCGCCGAGCCAGGTTGATTGATGCCGCGTTGCTTGTCAGCGCGCCCCATACGGCGGTCTTTCCCCGCTGCTTCATCAAGTGCATGAGAGATACGACGGCGGCCGCAGCATAGCCTCTACGACGATGGCTCGCGAGGGTGTCAATGGATACATCCCAGAGGGCTTCTGTCTCTGACGCGACATAGGCAAAAGCGACAGGCAGCGCGCCGTCGAACGCCGCAACGATGGGTCGCCCGCCACGCGCCACGTCTGATAGCTCATCGAACAGCTCAGTTGGCAAGTGCTGCAGCCGCGCCATCTCGTGGTGACCCATCTGGCGGCATGGATGCAACGGCAGCGGCGGCAATTGTGCTGGCGCCGAGAAGACCGCAGCAGGCTCTGCCTGAAAATCGCCAAGAATGGCGCGCACCGGCTCTATGTTCTCTGGGAACGCCAGGATCTGCGACACGCACTCGGCGGCTCGGACAACGCCCTCGTGGTTCGGTTCGCCAACGATGGAACCCAAGTCATCGTCTACATTCCAAATGACGAAGCCGCTCCGCGTCGCATTCTCAGCCAGCATCGCCCCCGCGCTGGATAGCAGAGCACGCGTTTCCACCCATCGCGGCAGGTCTGGCAACAGCGAGAGATAGCGCTGCTTCAACTGATCCATAGTCTGTATCACTCTGCCCCACAGTCAATGGCCGCGGCGCCGCAGTCATTGCCCCGGCAAACCAGGCAACGTCTGCAGCGCCGCCAGAAGGCCGATGTTGGGCGGCTATTCACGTGTGACTGTCCATCAAGCGCCGTTTGTCCACCGTTTAGCGCATAAACAACCAGGGAACTATCGCCAATATCCACGAGAATTTTGCCAAATCAGCGTTGATAAAAGCCAACCCAATGGAGACTGCGAATATGGCGGCAAACAGCAGGGGGCCAAAGAACTCTCTGCGCCGTAGACGCGACGCGATTTGTGGATCAATGAGGCGATTGCGATGTGATGCATACCACCAAAGGGCGGCAGAGAGAACGCCCATCACAACGATCATGACCGCATAGAAAACGGTGGCTGTTCGGTTCCCGTACTCACTGAGAACAGACGTAGGGAATGGAATGAAACCAATTGCCATGAGCAGGAGCAAATTCATCGCGATCAAGCGGCTGTCATAATGCTGAATATAGCGAAACTTACGATGATGGCTCATCCAGAAAGAGCCAACAACAAGAAAGCTAATCACATAGCCGAGGTATTTCGGCCAAATATCCAACAACGCCCGAGCCAACTCAGTATCTGACAACGAGCCTTCAACAGATGGCAGGCGAATCTCTATCGCGAGCAGGGTGATCACGATGGCAAACACCGCATCACTGAAAAAGACCAGCCTTTCCAGACCGAGGTGATCGGTTTGGATTGCGGTGGCCTGTTCAGCGGGTTTGTCCTTCTCATTCATGACCCTGCCCTCTCAACAGATAGATGCCATAGAGCATGAGCAGAGTGACCATGACAACGTCCAATGGGATCGTAGGAAAATTGGAGTATTGCAATGCCAGGTCATGCAAGGCGTGGAGAATGACTGGAAACCAGATGGTGTTGGTCTTATGGCGAAAGGCTCCAAGCCCAATGCCGTGGACAAAGGCGCCGAGCATCTGTGCAAACACAATCGCTGGATTGCGACTGACTAAGTTGCCGATGTGAAACAGTCCAAACAAGAGTGCTGAAATGACAATACTGCGATTTACACCTGTTGGCTTGAGCGTGCGCATGACAATGCCGCGCATTAGGCCTTCTTCCATGAATCCCGTAAGGGCATAGGCGAGCGCAAGGTAGGCAAATTTACTCCAATCACTGGAATGGATGCCTCTCAGAAAGGGTAAGACCAACACAACCACGAACGGAAACCACATCAAGCGCGCATTGCGCCATTCTGAGGTTCTATTGAAGCCTGATTCTCTCCACCAACCAAGAATAGTCAGATGTATTGCCACCACGACTGCCAGAGCAACGAGTCCAACGAAATCGGGATCGAAGCCAGGCAGTATTGACCTTGACGCATATCGGAAAAGTACGGACATCAACAAGTAGGCCGCGGTAATGACCAACGCGGCCAAAATAGGCCTTCGACTATGGAACGTCATGATTGGGTTTGACTGAGTGTTCATAGGTTTCTCCTTCTGTGCGTTGATTTGGAGGTCTGATTGCTTGTTTGCCTCTGATTACCATGCACCGCATGCAGCGGTGAGTCAAGCCTGCTTGCGCCGGTTGAGCTGCAAATACCGCATGGCGCGACCTGACGGCCGGTGTAAGCTGCGGCTGCGCCCGCCCAACCCGCAATCGCGCCTATCCATCGGCGCAGTCGTCCGTTGGAAACCGGTGTCAGGCGCTCATTCCTCTACCTTGACTGTCTGCGCCTTCATGGTGTGTTTCTCTTGCAGCTTCTCGATGCTGATTTCGCGCCCGTCGCGCAGGCTGCTGCGCGCCTGGAGCACACGTTCCCGAAAACGCGGGTCGCGCAACAGCAGCTCCTCCCACCAGGCTTCTGGATCCTCAAAAAGGATAGCTCGAATTACTTACTCCCACTTCGATCTGCTGGAATGTAAGGAATCAGCCCTTTTTGATAGGCGATTTCTTGAACTTCGCGGGGCATATCGCGCACATCAACCATAAAGCCATTTACTTGTAGCATCCAAACAAGTGGATTCTCACCTATCCTGCTGGGCAAACACCAGTTTGGATCCATCTGATACATTTTGAACATATCGCGGATTAGCTTGGCCTTGTTCGCACCGCTTCTCTGGCTAACGCCGAAAGCGGCGCACAACGCATCGGATCGCATGTGAGGGGATTCTGATTTATCGAAAAGGAAATTGACGCTGCCAATCGCATAAACGATGCCGCACGCCCATATTTCAGGACTACCGCGCACGATGGGAGAAGGGCGCTTGCGCGCCAATGCGGCGGCTAAACGCCTTGCAAGGGATGCATAATCCTCATTCAAATGCTGAACGCAAACGGTATCAGTCAATTTGATGATGGCTTGGAAGAATGGCTCGACCGTTTTTGGTACAGACTCAGATTGTTGAACAGGCATCGTGAACCCAGGCTCCTATTTCTTTTTGGGCGGAGCGCCCCAGCCACACCGGTCGGATGATGTCCGCTGCCCATGATGGCGATGCCGGCAGACGGGCCACTGCGCTTACACCAAAGCTAAATTATGCTCTATCCTGACTTTGTCCAGAGACTCCTTATCAGACAGCACCAGCAACGTATCGCCGCCTTGGAGAACGGTCCCCCCGCTGGGTAACAAGAAATCATTATCCCTGGCGATGAGGACGACCAGGAAGTCGTTGGGAAGTCTCAATTCGACGATGGATTTTCCAACCAGGCTCGAATCAAGCGGTATGGGCAATTCCTTAAGCTCGCTTTTCAACCCACGCATAGGTGTAAATTCGATAGGGTACACTCGCTTGGGTATGGCTGGCGCATCAACTTTCAGCCATCTCGCAACAACGGGGATTGATGTTCCCTGTAACAACACAGAAGTCAGCACGACGAAAAATACCACATTGAAAATCAAGTTGGCTTGTTGAAGCCCGGCAAGCAAAGGAAAAGTTGCCAGGATAATGGGCGCTGCGCCGCGCAAGCCTACCCACGATATGAAGGTTTTTTCTCGCCAGCCCAATGCGCTTGGCAGTAAGCCTGTGAAAATGCTGATGGGGCGGGCAACAAACATCAACCAACCGGCGATAAGCAAGCCAACGCCGATGATAGGAACCAACCGTGAAGGGAAAACGAGCAAACCCAAGCTCAAAAACATAGCAATTTGCATGATCCAGGCAAGACCGTCGTGAAAACGCAAAAGGCTTCTCTTGTGGATGAAATCGCGATTCCCCAGAACAATGCCAGCCAGGTATACAGCCAGGAAACCATTACCGCCAACCACATTGGTCAATCCAAAGGTAAGAAACACGAGCGATAAAGTCAGGACCGGGTAGAGGCCTTCATAACCTAACTTCAGGCGATTGACCAGAAACAACATTGCCCTTCCCGCGCCATATCCCAGGGCTGCTCCAACCAGCATTTGCTGAATGAATGACCCAACGAGGCTTACTAGCGGCAAATCCGGCCGTGTAATCAACTGGATAAGACCGAGTGTCAGGAATATGGCCATAGGGTCATTGCTGCCTGACTCCAGTTCGAGCAATGGCTTAAGCGTGCCCTTGAGGTTGATACCCTTGGAGCGCAAAACCGAAAACACCGCCGCCGCGTCTGTGGATGAGACTATCGAACCAAGCAGCAGGCCTTCGATGAGCGAGAGACCGAGCAGGCGACTGGTAAAAAGACCAACAGCTAACGCCGTAACGAAAACCCCGAACGTGGAAAGGAGCAAACCTTCTTTGATGACTGAACGAACGAGTTTCCATTCCGTGCTGAGTCCACCAGAAAACAGAATCAGCACCAGCGCATTGACGCCGATAAACTGCGCTAACGCAGGATCATCGAAATAGACGCCGCCAGGACCGTCAGAACCTGCCAGCATGCCCAAGATCAGAAATAACAGGAGCGCAGGTACACCGAATCGGTCAGAAATTTTGCTAACAAGAACACTGATGAGCAACAGAACGGAAGCGCCAATGAGAATGTATTCATTCATGTTCTGTAATCGTGCTGAATGACCGCCTGGCATCGTTCTGGGGTAGGGTCGATGGGCGGGCCAGAGTGAAATATGGATTATGCGGCGGCCAGACGATGCCTGGCTCTGTCGCTGCCTTCAGTTTACCCTCAAACCCTTGCTTCTGTCAAACGATATTTCCGTGCAACCGCCAAACCCCAACGGCAAGGCGCCGTTTCTCCCCCGCGCGCCTCAAGCGCCATCGTCCCCAAGCAAGGGCCGCAGCGCGTCGAAGATAGCCGCACCGCTCGCTTCGACAAAGCCCTCGGCATCCGCCTGCGCGGCGATCACCGCGTACGGCAGGACCACGCCTGTCCACCCCGACGTATGCCAGGTCGCGCCAGCAGGCAGGCGCGGCGGATCGAAGCGCGGCGGATAAGGATAGGCATAGGCGTACAAGTACGGCGCCTCGATTCCAGGGCTGTAAGGCGCAAAACCGAAGTTGAGATGCGGCTCCCACTCATCGGCCTGCACGCCAGGGAACCAAAGCGTCGAGAGATCGAAGTGCTCGGCCCACATGACCAGCGGCGTCATGAGACCAGACAGGCGCGCGCGGAAGCGTGCAAGCGCCATAAACATGCGGTACACAATCAGCGCATAATCGGCCGCTACCTGCGGCGCGATGACCAGCGGCGTGACGTCGAACAGCGTTTCAAGGGCGGGCGTCTTGCGTCGTCCGCGCACGGCCAATATCGCCAGCACGGCTTGACTGACATCGCCGCCGGCGGGCAGCACATCAGCCAGGTCAGCCATACGCAGCGCGCCAAAAAACGCGGCGAACAGGGTGGCCTGGCTGTGGCCCTGCAGCGGAAACGTTTGCGCATCGCCACGGGCCGACGTGTAGATCAGCGCCGGCTGGACAAAATCAAGCACGGCCTGCCCGCCGCGCGGCAGACCGGCCGTGGCCAGCCCCGTTGGCGTGACGTACAGCGCCAGCTCCAGGTAATTGGGCAGCGGTTCGCGCACCAGCCGATGCACCGTCGCCAGGACGCGCGCCGCCCGGTGCAGGCGGTGCACCGTCGCCAGAATGCGCGCCGCCCGGTGCAGGCTGGTCAGCGTCTCGCGCCAGTTGGCTTGCGTTTCCAGGAATGGCATAGTCATGATCGTCTCAACTCCTTCCATACACAGGAATCGCGGCGCCGCTGACCGCGCGGGCCGCGCGCGAAGCCAGGAAAAGGATCACATCGGCGATGGCCTCCGGCGCGACCCAACGGCTAGAGTCTGCGCCGGGTGAGGCCAGGCGGTTGTCGGGGGTGTCAATCGTACCGGGCAAGATGCAGTTGACCGTGATCCCCGCGTCCTTCAATTCGGCCGCCATGCTTTCCACCAGGCGCACAACTGCACTCTTGGACGCGCTGTAAGCGGCCGCGTTTGCGCCGCCGGCCAGCGCCGCGCGCGCCGAGGTGTGAATGAGGCGGCCGCTGCCCTGCGCCAGCATGAGCGGAATCACCGCCTGGCTGGTGACAAAGACCGAGCGTGCGTTCAGATTGAGCATGTCGGTCCACACGTCCAACGGCGTCAAGTGCACCGGCGCGCCGGCCTTGAAACCGCCGACCGTATTCGCCAGCACATCCAGGCGGCCAAAGCGTCGCTTGATCTCCTCCACCAGCGCGGCCATGGCGGCCGGCTGCGTCACATCCACGCCATCGGCCAGGAAATGGCCGGCGCCCTGCGCCAGGGCTGGGAACTGCCCGACCAGCCGCCCCACGCTGCGATCAGGCACAATCAGGTGTGCGCCGGCCGCCAAAAAAGCCCGCACCGCAGCGCTGCCCAGGTTACCGCTGCCGCCCGTGACCAGGACAACCTGGTCGGTGAAATCGAACATGGAAACCTCCGCGTTTGAAAGGTGAACATCTCAGCCTTCGCGTTTGCAGGGTGAAGACGGAATTCAGTCTAGGCCACCCCAGGAAACGTTACACCATCGGGATAGAGGCCCAACAAAAACCCTCTCAAGATCTCAACAGATTTTGAGAGGGTCTCTCGCACCAGGAACGCCGGTGTGGTAGTTCAATTTAGGCGGCAGCGACCGGGCGAACGCAAGCGCGTGCGCCATCTAGCAGCAGCTCGTCAGCTTACGCTGGTTTCAGCCCCTGGCGGCGGATCCACGTAGGCGGGGTCAGTCTGCATGACGTTAAACACTCCGCCTTGCGGATCCTGCAGCACAGCAAAGTGGCCCATCTCCCCGGCCGGCGTCGGCGGTACGAGCACGCGTCCGCCCAACGCCTGCGCAGAGGCGACGATGGCTGCGAGATCAGAAACCAAGAAGTACAGCGCCCAGTTGGGTGGTACGTTGCCCCAGTTCTCGTCCATCTTGATCATACCGGCATGGCGCCGCCCGTTCTGAGCGAACACCGTATAGCCGGTCTCATCGGTCGTCTCAGTCCAGCCAAATACGTGTCCATAGAACGGGATGGCTTGCGCGGTTCCCCGCGTCTGCAGCTCATTCCACACCAGCGTGTTTGGCATGTTCACAAGCTCCGAACCGGTGTGCTCGCGCGGCTGCCAAATGCCAAACATCGCGCCGGTCGGGTCTTGCGCCAACATCATGCGCCCCTCGGTCATCACATCCATCGGCGGCATCATCACCACGCCGCCGGCCTCCACCACCCGCGCTGCGGCGGCATCCACGTCGCTGCTCTTGATGTAGCCGGTCCAGAAGGCCGGTATGCCTTGGGCCCGCATTTCTGGTCGCATCGGGCCGAGGCCAGCCACACGGTGACCGTCCATCATCAGCGTCGTGTACATCATTCCCATCCCACTCGGCCGGTCTTCAGTTTGCCAGCCAAAGAGGCTGGCGTAGAACGCCTTGGCGCTCTCCTGGTCAGGCGTCGTCAGGTCAATCCAGCAGAATATCCCGTCTGGGTACTCAGTGACAACGTACATGTGTGTGCTCCTTTGCTTTCACAAAACGGTGGGTTTGGCAACGCGGCGTGGCATAGCCGCAGGGTGCACAATGATACCACAAATAGAACGTTTGGTCTAATTGTGGGGTGTCCTTACCCTCCGGCCGCGGTTTTACACGCCTGCCAAATCCAGGTACAATGCGGATTGATGACACCATCCACGCGTTTCCTCAACCTGCTGGTCTTCACGGCCGGACTCGTCACCCTGGGCGTTGAGCTGGCCGGCGCGCGGCTGCTCGATCCCTGGTTCGGCAATTCGCTCATCGTGTGGGCCAACCTGATCGGCCTGATCCTGCTCTACCTGGCGGCCGGCGCCTGGCTGGGAGGCCGCCTGGCTGACCGCTCTCCGCACCCGGAAACCCTTTTCCGCTTGACCGCCTGGGGCGCGGGCGCTGTCGGCTTGATTCCCGTGGTCAGTCGGCCGCTGTTGGCGCTGGCGGCGGCCGGCTTCGCCGCGTACGACGCCGCGCTGCTGCTCGGCTCTTTCCTCGCTGTCCTGGCGCTTTTCGCCGTCCCGGTGACCTTGCTTGGCTGTGTGACTCCCTTCGCGGTGCGCCTGTCCCTGGCTGATGTGCAGCACAGCGGGCAGACCGCTGGCCGCCTTTCGGCCCTCGCCACCCTGGGCAGCATCAGCGGCACGTTTGGGGCTGTGCTCCTGCTGATTCCAAACCTCGGCACGCGGCGCACATTCCTGGTCCTCAGCCTGCTGCTGCTCGGCCTGGCGATCGCGGGTCTGTGGCAGGCCAGGCGTCGGCCGCCCTGGTCCTACGTGATCCTGTGGCTGCTGATTCTGGCGCTGGCGCTGCAAAATCCGGGCGCCATCAAGCCGCAGGCCAATCTCCTCTACGAAACCGAATCAGCTTACAACTACATCCAGGTGCTGCAGGGACGCGGCGAGGTGCTCCTGAAATTGAACG
>JBGAVB010000073.1:0-9328 GCA_044228345.1 Anaerolineae bacterium
GCAGGCGCGCGCGTTGGTGCTCGCCACCGGCAGCCGCTTGCGCAGGCTGGCGGTGCCCGGCGAGCACACGTTCACCGGCAAGGGCGTCAGCCACTGCGCGAGCTGCGACGCGCCGCTGCTGCGTGGCCAGGCCGTGGCCGTGGTGGGCGGCGCAGCCACCGGCTGCCAGCTCGCCGCGATCTTCAACGCCTTCGGCAGTGCGGTGACCGTGCTGGACGTGGCCCCGCGCATTCTGACGGCCGAAGACAGCCTGGTGGCGCAGGCCATGACTGAGGCATTTGGGCGTCGCGGCATCGCCGTGGCGACGGGCCTCAGCGGCATTGAACGCATCGAGCGGGCCGGCAAGGACCTGGCGCTGGTCTATCGCCGCGGCGAGAGCACGGAGACGCTGCTGGCCGAGGCGGTAGTTCTTTCCACCGGCTGGCTGGGCAACCTGGACGGGCTGAACCTGGCCGCGGCGGGGGTGGCCACCGACGGCCGCTATGTCATTTCCGACGACACCTGTCGCACCTCCGCGCCGCACATCTTCGCCGCCGGCGACATTGACGGCCGCATGATGCTGGTGCAGAGCGCGGGCTACGAGGCAAGAATCGCGGCCGAGAATGCGATGCTTGGCGGGCAGGGACGCAAGGAATACCAGATCGTGCCGCACGGCGGCTTCACCAACCCGGAGTATGCCAGCGTCGGGCCGACCGAAGAGCAGGCGCGCCAAACGCGCGAGGTGGCCGTGGCCGTCGTCCCCTACGCCGACCTGGACCGGTCTGTGATTGATGGCCGCACCGAAGGCTTCTGCAAGTTGATCGTGGACTGGGAGACACACCGGCTGCTGGCCGCGCACGTGGTGGGCGAGCAGGCGCTGGAGATCGTGCACGTGGTGGCGGCGGGCATGGCGGCGGACATGTGGGTCGAGCAGTTGGCCGAACTGCAGATCGCCTACCCCACCTTCACCGCCATTCTGGGCCTGGCCGCGCGGCGCATCGTCGCCGAGCTGGGCGTGACGCCGCTGGCGCCGGAATGGCGCACCCTGGGCCGCGCGCCGGCCGAATGGGAGCAGCGGAGTGCAGATCACGAAGGCGCGAAGTAGTGCGAAGGCGCGAAGTTGCGTTGCCGGTGGCCTTCGCGCTTCGCGCCTTCGTGAATCTTCGCGACTTCGTGGTCCAGCCGCCCCCCGTAACGCTTCCCGTAACGTTTCGCGGACGATCATCGGTTATCATGGAGTCAATGACAACAACGACACCAGTTCTCAGTCAAGCCAGCGACTCCTTGCCAGGCGGCGATCGCCGTAGAGGGCTGCTGTCTATCGCCCGCGCCGTTGCGGACGTGTTCATGGTCTTCTGCATCGCCGCCTTCGTGTGGGGCCTGCTGCTTTTTCCTCGCTATGGACTTGCCAACCTCGACTCCATTCGTCCCAACGACAACTGGAGCGACGCGACCTTGTTGGCTGTGATAGCCTCCGCGGGCCTGTCGGTCACCGGGTTGGGCTACACGCAACTGGCGGTGACTGTGCTCGCCACTTTGAGCATGGTGGCTGTTGGCCTCATTGTTTTTTGGCGCAGGGCGGATAGCTGGTTTGGCTTGTATGTGGGCGTGTTGTTTGTCTGGTTTGGCACACAGGCCAACTTCGTAACTGATCCAGTAGCGCAGGTGCAACCACTTCTTGCCCCAATCAATGATGCTCTCGGGACTTCGGTTTGGCTGGCCTTTTTCCCCTTGCTGTACCTGTTCCCCAATGGTCGCTTTGTGCCGCGCTGGACAGGCTGGCTGCTGCCGGTCTGGCTTGGGCTGATGACTCTTTTCAGCCTGCAGCTTCTCCCCGACTCGTTGGCGTTTGCGCCGGTGGCGATGTACCTGCTGCTTGGCCTCGTCAGCCAGGGCTATCGTTTTGCCCGCCGGTCGAATCCCGTCCAGCGGCAGCAGACCAAATGGGTGCTGTTCTCTTTGGGTTTCGTAGTCGTGATGTCGATTTGGGCAGGAAGCATCCTGGCTGCAAGCCAATCGGAGCAGCAGTTCACCGTGCGGGATCTGTGGGTTTCGACGGTGGCAATAACCCTCTTTACGGTGAGCCTGGCCGCGTTACCGATCAGCATCGGCATCGCCATCCTGCGCTACCGGCTGTGGGACATTGACGTCATCATTCGCAAGACGTTGGTCTACACCGCCGTGACCGCGCTGCTGGCGCTGGTTTACTTCGGCAGCGTGGTGCTGCTGCAGAGGCTGGTGGGCGCGTTGACGGGCGCGGAGCAATCGTCGCTGGCGGTCGTTGTTTAGACGCTGCTGATCGCCGCCCTCTTCGCCCCGCTGCGCCGCCGCATCCAGGATGGCATTGACCGCCGCTTCTTCCGCAAGAAGTACGACGCGCAGCGGGTGCTGGCCCAGTTCGCCGTCACCGCGCGCGACGAGACCGATCTCGAGGCGCTGACGGGTGAGCTGGCGCGTGTGGTGCAGGAGACGTTGCAGCCGGAGCGGGTGAGCGTGTGGCTGCGAGAAACGAGAAGCCCGAATGCTGGTCGAGGTCCTTCGAGATGAAGATGCTGATATGCTTACGCCGATCAGTTAGGACGTGCTTCCACCGACCGCCGATAGGTGTTCACGGCTTCTCGTGTGGTGTACCAGGTCCTGCTTCGCTTCACTGCCTCCAGGCGCCCGTTGCGCGCCAACAGGCTGAGGTACTCCTGGCTATAGGGCGTCCCCTCGGCCGCCTGGCCCAGTGGAATCCACGCGTCTCCGGGTAGGGGGGGGCCGGAGCGTGGTGTGCAGGCTTCGAGATACAGGGTCAGGCTGCGCTCGACCGCTCGCCCGACGAAGTTGACGATGGGCGCCTCTTTTCCTGTATCAGCCTGGGCCAGGACGCGGTAGTACTGCGCTCGGTTCTCGTGCCGGATGATGGTAGGCGGAAAGCCATCGCGCAGCAGCATAAGATTCATCACCAAGCGGGCCGTGCGGCCATTGCCATCAATGAACGGATGAATGGCGGCCAGACGATGATGCGCAAGCGCTGCGCGCGCAACCGGATGCAGGGCAAGCGCTGCGCCTCTCAGCCATGCGGCCCAATCGGCCATCAGGTACGGAATGTCCCAGCTCTCCGGCGGCTGGTGACGCGCGCCGCCAATGCGCACTGGCAGGTTGCGATACTGGCCGGCGTTAGCATCGTCAATGCGCGTGAGTACCAGTTTGTGAATCTGGCGTACGTGGAACGCGTTGATCGGCTCACTGCCGGCAGCCAGCGCCTCCACGTAGTCTATCGCCTCCTTGTGGTTGATCACTTCGAAGTGCTCGCGCAGGCTCTTGCCGCCAATCGTCAGCCCGGTCTCGAGGATGAGCTGCGTCTCTCGCAGCGTCAACGTGCTGCCCTCGATGGCATTTGAGTGATAGATCCACTCTGCCGTCAGTTGTTCCTGCAGACGGCGTACGGCGGCAACAGGCAAGGGACGTAAGGCATCCAGGAGCGCTTTCTTGCGGTCCACGCGGGTCAAGAGTCGTGGTTCAAGCATAGTTATCTCCTATCGGTATCGGATACGCTAGAGAATTATACATCCGATACAGAAGACCATCAAACAGGCATGTGACCATGGCCCTGGAATTGTCTCGTAACGTTATTCGTAACGTTTCTTGGACGGTCACGTGCGATAGTTCTTGAAGAAGCTGAGGCAGCCTGGTGCCCTATGGCGACGACAAACATTAGCAAGGCAACGGGTCTTGCTGATGCCGCAGCCGAAGGTCCGATGGTTGGAAATCTGAAATCAGGCATACAAACGGGAGGGGATCATGATTGACTTTGCCGGTCTGGCAGTTCTACTGCTGCTGGTGCTCGGGTTTGGTTTTTTGGTCACGCGTGCGTGGCGAGCGAAAAATGCGCTATTGAAATGGGTGGGCGTTGTGCTGGCAGGACTGCTCACACTGGTGTTGACGGCGGCGTTTGTGCTGGCAGTGGCCGGCACGCTCAAGCTGAACCGAAACTATAATGCCGACCATCCCGTCGCCAGCATCACGGTCGCGGGCACGTCGGAGCAGGTCGCGCGCGGTGAAAAGTTCGCACACTTCTGCGCCATGTGTCATGGCACGGATGGACAATTACCGTTAAGCGGGCAAGACTTTTTGGGCGGCGGAGGCGGCGGGCCGCCGGTGGGCACAATGTGGGCGAGTAATCTGACCCCGGGCGGTGAACTCAAGGATTGGAGCGACGGCGAAATCGTGCGCGCGATTCGCGAAGGCGTGCATAAGAACGGGCGCTCGCTGCTCATTATGCCGTCGGAAATATTCCACAATTTGAGCGACGACGACGCACAGGCAATCGTGGCGTATCTCCGTTCACAGGATCCGGTGACGCTGGACGCGCCGCCAAACGGTCTGAATGTGCTCGGCGCGATGTTGGTGGCGACGATGGGCGAAGGTTTTCAGATGGTGCAGCCGCACATCGCGCAGCCGGTCACGCGCCCGCCCGAAGGCACGAGCGCCGAATACGGACACTATCTGGTCAGCGTGGTTGGGTGCCAACTGTGCCATGGCGACAACCTCGCCGGCGGGAAAGTGGGCGGTGGTCCGCCGCCGGGGCCGAACCTGACGACGCTTGCGCCCACATGGAGCGAAGATGGTTTTATTAAGACCATTCGCACGGGCGTGGACCCGACAGGGCATACGCTGAATCCCGAGGACATGCCGTACAAACAGATCTCAGCCTTGGCGAGCGACGACGACTTGCGCGCCATCTACGCCTACTTGCACGGTTTGCCGGCGCTGCCTGACAATCCGAAGGGGCAATAGTTTTTTTATGCCGTTACGCAATCGTGTGCAGAACACGATTGACAAGCGTTTCAATCGCCCAAAATACGACGCGCAAAGAGTTTTACGAGAATTTGCGGAAACGGTGCACGATGAGACTGACCTGGACGCGCTGACTGCGGAGTTGGTGCACGTGGTGGATGAGACGTTGCAGCCGGAGGGGGTGAGCGTGTGGCTTAGGCCCGTCGCCCGGCAACCAGGGCCATGACGCAGGCTCGCAGCAACAACGCTGCTACCGTTACTTTGCTCACCCATCATGACGCGGCTATAATCGTGTCTGAACATGATCGAGACTGGCACGGAGGACCACATGATGATGCAGCTTGCCGTGAACGAGATGACCGTTACCCAACTGGAACAAGTCGCTCGTGAACAGAACACCACCGCGCAACGGCTGGCCGAACAGGCTATTCGTGAGTTCCTGCGCAGCGAGGCGCGCCGCAAGATGCAGCGCGAGATGGATGCATTTTTCCAGCTCCACGCGCGACTGTTAGAGGATCATGTGGGCGAGTACGTGGCGATCCACCAGGGTAAGCTGATTGATCACGACTCTGACCAGCTTGCCCTCTTTCAGCGAGTCGAGCGGCGCTATGGCGACACCCCTGTGTTGATCAAACGGGTGCTGGCCAATCCTGAGGAGGAGTATACGTTTCGCTCGCCCATACTGGAAGGCGCGCCATGAGGGTGCTGACCTATCCGCACAGCACCGCGTATTCGCCGTCCATGCCTGTGGTCGAGCTGGGTGTGAGCCGGCCAGGCGTGCGGCAGCCATCCCAGGTGGTCACAGCGGTCGTGGACTCCGGCGCTGACGGCACCCTGCTTCCCATCAATGTCTTGGAGGCGGTGCAGGCAGGATACGTGGGAGAAGCCGTCATTCGGGGAATCTCCGGCAACAGGCGGGGGGTTAGTGTGTACCTGGCAACACTGTACGTTGGACCTCATGTGCTCAACGCAGTGCGAGTTGTGGCCGTTCAAGAAGGCAAGGCAGTGAGGCCATACTGGGACGGAATGTCCTTCAGTTCCTGGTGGTGACGCTCAACGGCCCTGCAGCAACGACTGAGGTGGTCGTCTAGCGAACTGAACAGCATGCATTCATTATTGGTGTGTTTATGTCGCCGCTCCTGCGCTATCGCCACGTGGACACGGCACAGCGCCAACAGATCAAGGCGTTTGCGGTTCTGGTCGATGATCGTGTTCACGCCCTATCTGGCGTTCTATTTTACCGTGACGTCCACATACAGCGACATCACCGGAGCGCCGCCCATGCTGCGGGCGATCGTCGGTCTGATCGTCTTGTTGCCACCAATCATCATCGCCTATTCCATGTTGCGCTACCGCTTGTTGGACATCGACGTCGTCATCCGCAAGAGGCTGGTCTAGCCGCCTTGACCGCGCTGCTGGCGCTGGTCTACTTCGGCAGCATCATATTTTTGCAGCGGCTGGTCGGCGCGCTGACGGGCGCGGCGCAGTCGCCGCTGGCGGTCGTCGTCTCGACGCTGGGCATCGCCGCGCTGTTCACGCCGCTGCGCCGGCGCATCCAGGACGCTATTGACCGGCGCTTCTTCCGCAAGAAGTACGACGCGCAGCAGGTGCTGGCCCAGTTTGCCGTCACCGCGCGCGACGAGACCGACCTGGACGCGCTGACCGCGGAGCTGGCGCGCGTGGTGCAGGAGACGCTGCAGCCGGAGCGGGTCAGCGTGTGGCTCAATAAGGAGAAGAAATGAACACATTGAACAATCTGAATCGCACCAAAGAGGATCCGTGGCAGCTCAAAACACCCTCCGGAACGTCCGAGTACACGATACACGTGGACGAGAAGGAGGGCAAGAAGGTTCTGGTCTGCACAGTGGGGAGCACCGTGCTCCTTTACGATGCCCGATGCGTTGATGACTTGCACGCCATGCTCAAAGCCGCCGGTGGATGGGTCGAGCTTGGCGGAGCAGACGAGCAGAAACCCGCGAAGGTGGGCACTGTCGAAGCCTGGGGGCGGTCGGATAATAATCCGGTTGGCGGCTGGTACGGGCTTAAGAAGGGCCTGCGCGGTCGTTTTGGCGTCTACCTGCCGTCGCTCATGGAGGCGCTCGGCCTGTGCGAGCTTGAGCACAACCCGAAGAACAATCGCATGCGTGCCAGGTAAGTGGCGCTGCGCGGCGCGACTGAAGGAGAGAGCCGTAAAATGAATCGTTTCCAAAGCCACCTTCTGACGTTTGCGCGTCTATTCTGGCTGGCCTTCCTGGTATTCAAGTGGGTCTACTGGGTCGCCAGCATGCCCCGCTTCTTTGCGCTGGTCAACGCCGGCGCCATCCCCACGGTGGTGACGAGCGGCGGCGTGCAGGTCTCGCCCGAACTCTTTGCGGCCGCTGCGGCCGCCTGGGGGGTGTCCGTTCCCGCCTGGGCGGTGCTTAACACGCTCATCAACATCCTGAGCGACGTCGTGTTCACGCTGACGGCCGCATTGGTGGCATGGCGGCTGCGCACCTGGTTCGGCTGGCTCACGGCCATGGTGTTGCTGGTCGGTGGTTCTAATGTCCAGAGCAACGTCGTCCGCACGGCGATGATTTCGCCGGTCGCCCAAACCATCTGGGAAGCTGGCGCATTGATCTGGCCGCTCTTCTTTGTGTGGCTCTATCTCTTCCCGGATGGTCGCGCTGTGCCGCGGCGATTGCGCTGGGTCATCGGCCTGTTGGTGGCCGTGTTTACGTTGCTCTTTGTCGTTTCGGTCATCCCTGGCGTGCTCACAGCCCTCCATGCGAGCGCCGACCTGATCTCTGCACTCGATCAATTCGGAGCGATCTTGATTGTTCCGCTGTTCTTCCTGATCCTGGGCGCTCAAATCTATCGCTATCTGCGGGTGTCTGGCAGGGTCGAGCGAGACCAAACGAAGTGGTTCTTGTTCGGCCTGGTCATGGCCGTGGGGTTTCCCCTGGTCGCCGATCTGTTCGTGACGCTGCCCACCGAGGTCGAGGTGATCGCCTTTATGGCCATCCCGCTGGGCATCGGCGTCGGCGTGCTGCGCTACCACCTGTGGGATATTGACATCATCATCCGCAAAGCGCTGGTCTACGCCGCGCTGACCGCGCTGCTGGCGCTGGTCTACTTCGGGGGCGTGATCCTCTTGCAGCGGCTGGTCGGCGCGCTGACGGGCGTTGAACAGTCCACGCTGGCGGTGGTAGTCTCGACGCTGGCGATCGCCGCGCTGTTCACCCCGCTGCGCCGGCGCATCCAGGATGGCATTGACCGGCGCTTCTTCCGCAAGAAGTATGACGCGCAGCAGGTGCTGGCGCAGTTCGCTCAAACGGCACGCGACGAGACGGATCTGGATGCGCTGACCGGTGAGCTGGCGCGCGTGGTGCAGGAGACGCTGCAGCCGACAGGTGTGAATCTGTGGTTGAAGCCGGCGGACGACCGACGACAAAGGATCAACGGATGAAATCGCGTTGGCTCACCAGTATGCGCGTGATCTGGTATGTGGTTGCATTGCTTTCAACTGCGTTCTTTCTTGTCAGTGCATGGGCATACTATGAAACCTTGCTCACCCATCCCTTTTTCGGAAGCACTGTGCAACCCGCAATTGCTGACCTCGCGTCCGCTCAACTCGGCCTCGCTAGAGCGGGGCTTTCCGTCGAACTATATGCGGCGCTGTTGGTGACGAGCCAAATGATAACGACAATAGCCTGTTGCGTGCTAGGCGCACTCATCTTTTGGCGACGTTCAACCGAGCGCGTGGCCTGGATAATGTCACTCATCCTCATTATGCTTGGAATGCTGGTGCCGATCCAGGCTTACTCTCTTGGACGACTGTACCCTGCGTTGAGTTTTCTCGGTTTTGCGATTAATCAGATTGGGACAGCACTTGCCTTCATTCTGTTCTGGATTTTCCCCGACGGACGATTTGTGCCAGCGTGGTCTCGCTGGACGTTCTGGTTGGTCATCGCTTTCAGCGTTCTCGCGAGCCTCGTTCCTGATCTGCCGATTGCGTCACTGATGCTGGGTGTCGTTTTTGTTCTACTCGGCCTTGCTATCTTTGGTCAAGTCTATCGCTACTTGCGTGTTTCCGGGCCGATTGAGCGTCAGCAGACAAAATGGGTAATGCTCGCTCTCATCGTCTCGCCACTTGCATGGGCAGTGGGCGCATTCTTGGTGCCTGCCATCTTTCCATCGCTGACGCAAACAAGCGAAAACGCGGCACCCTATAACTTGATACGCCAGGTGTTGAACAACTTCGCCGGTTTGCTTCTACCACTTTCCATCGGGTTATCAATCCTACGCTATCATCTTTGGGACATCGACGTTATCATCCGCAAGACGCTGGTCTACGCCGCCTTGACCGCGCTGCTGGCGCTGGTCTACTTCGGGGGTGTGGTGCTGTTGCAGTGGCTGGTTGGCGCGCTGACCGGCGCGGCGGAGTCGCCGCTGGCTGTGGTGGTCTCGACGCTAGCTATCGCCGTGCTGTTCACGCCGCTGCGCCGCCGCATCCAGGATGGCATTGACCGACGCTTCTTCCGCAAGAAGTACAATGCGCAGCAGGTGCTGGCGCAATTCGCCATTA
>JBGAVB010000074.1:0-9301 GCA_044228345.1 Anaerolineae bacterium
CAAACCCTGATAACGATCATCGGCTGACTGAAACGTGGGATCGAACACAAAGGAGCCGAGATCAGGATTGGCTGCGGCTGACTGAATCACGCCGACGCTGACCCCCAGCCGATGATAGACTGGCCCCATCCATTGCGCGCCGATTTTGGACAGGTAGTCGTTGGGCGTCACCAGGTGCGCGCCATGGCCGGCCAGGGCGTTCAGGTAAAGAGGCAGGGTAGCCACCAGCGTCTTGCCTTCGCCGGTGCGCATCTCAGCGATCTTACCCTGGTGCAGCACGATGCCGCCGATCATCTGCACATCATAGTGACGCAGACCGATCGTGCGCCGGGCCGCTTCGCGCACGGCCGCAAAGGCGCGCGGCAGAATGGCATCCAGCACTTCGTGCTCAGCGGCCTTCAGGTCCTTGACGGCTTGCTCCCATTCGGCGCGACGGCTCTGCTGTTCGCTGAGGTCGGTTTCCTGCACGTATATTTCGCGCGCCTCTTGCGCGGCCGCACGAGCGTCGGCCGTCTCCGCAATCACGCGCTGGCGAAAGCTCTCTGTTTGCGCGGCCATCTCTTCGTCGGTCTTGGCGCGCATCTCGTCTTCAAGGTCGTTGATCTCATCAATCAATGGTTGCAGGCGTTTTACTTCGCGTTCATTGGGATCGCCTACCACCATCGTCAGTAGTTTCTTGAACATCTCAGCGTTTTGTCCTCAATCGCCAAAAAATCATGTGCCATGATGTACGGCCAGCGGGCGCAATGGCGCCTGCTGCCTCAGGCAGGGGCAGAAATCTATTCGAGCATGCAGTATAGCATAACAACAGCGCCGTGGATAGGAGTGATCATACCCATTGCGCTGTTGATTGTTCGACATTGGCGCGCCACGACGGCGTTGCGTCGCGTCGGGCGCGGCTGTGATCGGGCCCTAGCGATCGCCAGGAAAACCTCCGTCTGGCAAATTGTGATCCAGGGCGTCCCATTTGTCAAACAGCGCGCCCACCGATTCACCGCGATGGGTGCGCAAGATCACATCGCTGAGCATTTCGGCCACCGAGACGATCTTGAGTTTCTGGCCGATCACGTCGCGCTTTGCCTGCGGAATCGTCACCGTGTCGGCGACAACCACCTGCTTGAAGACTGAGTCGCGCAGGTTGGTGGACGCCGGCTCGGATAGGACGGCATGCGTGGCGCGGGCATAGATTTCGATCGCGCCCTTATCCTGGACAAATTGGCCGGCCTTGGCCAGCGTGCCTGCGGTGTCAATTTCGTCATCCACCACGATGACGTTTTTGTCCTTGACATCACCGATCAGGTCGAACATCTCGGTTTGTTTGCCATCATACGAGCGCCGTTTTTCGATCACGGCCAGCGGCACCGCAAACCGCGCCTGCTGCGCGGGGTCCGGCGCCGCCAGGCTGCCGGTGGCGGCAAAGCGCAGCTTTTCGGAGAGTCGTTCGGCAAAATTGCGCGCCCGTCGCACACCGCCCACATCCGGCGAAACCACCACCACGTTTGGAATCTGCAAGCGGGCGAAGTGATCCACCAGCGGGTAGAGCGCCGTCAGTTCATCGGTCGGGATGGTGAAAAAACCCTGGATCTGGCCCGCGTGCAGGTCTACGGTGACGAACCGATCCGCGCCTGCGACGGTGATGAGATCAGCCACCAGCCGCGCGGTGATCGGCACGCGCGGCTGATCCTTCTTGTCGGTGCGGCCGTAGCCATAGTAGGGCAGGACGGCCGTGATGCGACCGGCCGAATCACGATGGAGTGTATCCAGGCAGATCAGCAGCTCCATCACGTTGTCATTGGTAGGCGCGGAGGTGGATTGAATCAGAAAAACATCCTTGCCCCGCACGCTCTCGCCCAGCCGACAAAAGGTATTGCCATTCGAAAACGTGGAGATTTCGATCTCGCCCAGCCGAAAATCAGCGCCTTGTTTCAGACGCAGATACTGGCAGATCGTGTTCGCCAGTGGATGACCGGCGGTCCCGGAGAAAACGGCCATTTTGCCGTACATGCTTAACCCGGCCATGTCAGCGTCCATCTTCTTGTGTTTGATAGCGAGTGCATCGCAGATCGTCACTCCCTGCTTCGCTCCTGGCGTCGCCCTCTCACGCCAGCGCAGTCAGCAATTGATCGGCCGCGGTGTATGGATCCAAGGCACGGCTGACGATCTGGTCTACGATGCCGTGCAGTGATTCCTGCGGAACGAGCGCAGCCAGTTTTTGCAACATGCGGCGACGTACAATGCCTTCAAGTTCGTTCGCGGCCCGCACGCGCTCGCGCGCGCCCCATAGGTCGCTGCGGATCAAGAAGGCGCGATGCTGCTCAATGGCCGCGACCAATTCTGGAACGCCGTTGTCTTGCAGGGCGACCGTTTTGATGATGGGAGGCTCCCAGGCCACGCCGCGATGCATACTTGGAGTCTCGATGGTCATCAACTGCCCATGATGCGAAATACCCCGCACTTCTTCGGGCGCAATGCCGAGCATCATCTTCAGCGCCATCACCGTGCGGTCTGCGCCTTCGCGGTCAGCCTTGTTCACGACAAAGACATCGGCAATCTCAAGCACGCCGGCCTTGATGGCTTGCACTTCGTCACCCAGGCCCGGCGCTTCGACCACGACGGTGGTGTGCGCAGTGCTGGCAATTTCAACCTCAGCCTGCCCAACGCCCACCGTTTCCACCAGCACGCGATCGAAGCCGGCCGCGTCCAGGGTGATGATGACATCCGCCGTGGCGCGTGCCAGGCCGCCCAGGCTGCCGCGCGTGGCCATGGAGCGAATGAAGATGCCCGGGTCGCCGCTCAAATCGCGCATGCGCACGCGGTCGCCCAGCAGCGCCCCGCCGGTGAACGGACTGGTGGGATCAACGGCCACGATGCCTACAGATTTCCCCTGTTGGCGATAAACCTTGGCCACGGCATTGACGAGGGTGCTTTTGCCGGTGCCTGGCGAACCGGTGAAGCCGATCACGGCGGCCTGGCCCGTAAAGGGGTAGAGGCGCGTCAGCAGCGCTTGCGCGGGCGTGCCTCCGCTTTCGACTACGGTGATGGCGCGCGCCAGAGAGCGACGATGACCCTGACGCAGTTGGGCAATCAGTTCAGCCGGTGATTGGTTCATGGTTAGGCTGGAACCGCGGCCCTTACCTGCGCGCGGATGAAATCAACGATGTCCTGGGTCGAGGTGCCTGGCCCAAAGACGCCCTTGATCCCCATCGCCTTCAGGGCTTCCACATCTTCATCGGGGATGATGCCGCCCATCAGCACGACAATGTCATCCATGCCGCTCTGCTGGATCTCCTGCATGATCTTCGGGGCCAGCGCCATGTGCGCGCCGGAGAGAATGGAAAGGCCAATAACGTCCACATCCTCCTGCAAAGCCGCTTCCACGATCATTTGCGGGGTCTGCCGAATCCCGGTGTAGATCACCTCAAAGCCGGCATCACGCAAGGCGCGCGCCACAACCTTGGCGCCGCGATCGTGACCGTCCAGGCCCGGCTTGGCCACTAAGACGCGAATTTTCCGTTCACTCATAACAATTCAGTTCTCCTTGTTTGACCTGCTGCTCGACAAAATTAGAAAAAGACTGGTTCGTGATAAATCCCAAACACCTCACGCAGGACGTCGCACATCTCGCCTAAGGTCGCATAGGATTTAGTAGCTTCGATAATAGGCTCCATCAGGTTGCCGGTGGGCGCGCGCGCGGCATCCGCCAGACGGCGCAGCGCTTGCTGCGTGGCCTGGTTGTCGCGGCCGCTGCGCACATCGTGCAGGCGCTTGACCTGCCGCGCATAGCCCTGTGGATCCATCGCCAGGATCGGGATGCCGGTTGCTCCCTGGCTGGCAAATTCGTTGACGCCCACGATGGTGCGATGGCGCGTGTCAATTTCCTGTTGATACCGGTAGGCGGCTTCGGCAATCTCGCGCTGCATGAAACCGCCTTCGAGCGCCGGTATGACGCCGCCCAAGGCTTCGATGCGCTTGAGGTAATGCAGCGTCTCGGCTTCGGTCTGGTTGGTCAGGGCTTCGACGAAGAAGGAGCCAGCCAACGGGTCCATCGTGTTGGCAACGCCGCTTTCGTGCGCGATGATCTGCTGCGTGCGCAGCGCAATGGTGACCGCTTTGGCGCTGGGCAGGGCCAGCGCCTCGTCCATCGAGTTGGTATGGAGGGATTGGGTGCCGCCCATGACGGCCGCCAGCGCCTGAATGGCAACGCGCACGATGTTGTTTTCCGGCTGCTGCGCGGTCAGGCTGACGCCGGCGGTCTGCGTGTGGAAACGCAGCATCCAGGAGCGCGGGTCTTGCGCGCCGTATTTCTCGCGCAGGATGCGCGCCCAGATGCGGCGGCCAGCGCGATACTTGGCAATTTCTTCGAAGAAATCGTTGTGGGCATTGAAGAAGAAGGACAGGCGTGGGGCAAAATCGTCCACCTTCATGCCACGCGCAATGCAGGCATCCACGTAGGCCAGTCCGTCGGCCAGCGTGAAGGCCAGCTCTTGCACCGCGGTGCTGCCGGCCTCGCGAATGTGATAACCCGAAATGCTGATGGTGTTCCACAGCGGCATGTGCTGTGTTCCAAACTCGATGGTATCCACGACCAGGCGCATGGAGTGGCTGGGCGGGAAGAGGAATTCCTTCTGTGCGATGAATTCCTTGAGAATGTCATTTTGCAGCGTGCCGCGTAACTGGCTGCGTTGATAGCCTTGCTTCTCTGCGGCCACGATGTACATGGCCCAAATGATGGCGGCCGGACTGTTGATCGTCATGGACGTGCTGACGTCGCCCAGGGGAATTCCATCGAAAAGGGCTTCCATATCGGCCAGCGAGCTGACGGCCACGCCGCACTTGCCGAACTCGCCCTCCACCAGCGGGTCGTCGGTGTCGCGCCCGTAGAGGGTGGGCATGTCGAAGGCCACCGACAGCCCCATGTTGCCCTGGCTCAGGAGGTATTTGTAACGGGCGTTGGTCTCCTCGGCCGTGCCAAAGCCAGAGAACATGCGCATGGTCCACAGCCGACCACGGTGCATCGTGGGATAGACGCCGCGGGTGAACGGGTATTCGCCCGGCAGTCCCAGGTCCCCAACGTAGTCCATGTCCGCCACATCCAACGGTGTATAGAGGTGATTGATGGGAACGCTCGATGCGGTGATAAACTCGCGCTGGCGTTCCGGCGCACGCGCCCGCGTCTGCTGCAGCGTGGTTTCTTCCCACTGCTCAACCGCCTCTTGGATTTGGGCCAGACTGGCTTTGTCGTACATGTTCGTCACCTCCGTGGTGCAATCGCTTGCCAAGGCGCCACAACGCAGTGCGTCATTGCAGCGCGTTACTGTCATTCATTTTACCCGAAGTAGGCGTCATGCGCCAGTTATGGCGTGAGCGGGAATAAACCTCACTTTGCCGCCTTTGGTAACAGGCGCCGTGCGCGCTCGCTTGCTGTACGGATCACGGCGCTTCCAGCCACTGCCCACTCAGCGCCGCGTGGATGCACTGTTCCAACTCTCCAAAACGCATGGTGACGCCGCTGTGCGCCGGCGCATAACAGGCCATTTTGCCCGCGTTCGTTGCCATACTCTTGATGCCGAGCTGTTTGATGGGCGCGACGACGGCGCAGGTGTCGGCGACCACCAGGCCGCCCGCGCTTTCGATGTCTTGCACCCAGCCGGCCGCTTCGGCGCGCTGGCGAATCAAGCGACCGGTGGTAACCCACAGCCGCGTGGCAAGATGCTGACCGCGCACAGCCTCCGCCACGGTCTGAATTTCACTCAGACTGGCGTGCGGGCAGCCGATCGTCACCAGGTCAATCGCGGACACTTCTGGATTGGCATCCATGACCGCATAGGCCGGGGCCAGGCTTTCGATGCGCAGGCGACGGGCGTCGGCCTGGATCAAGGACTCGCCCAGGGCGGCGGCTTCGGGCGTGTAGCCAGCGATGTGATAGAGCGCGACCGCGCCGTACCCAGCCAGGGCCGCGCCCAGGGTCTTGAGCCGGTCGCCCGCCGCGCCGCCGCTGGTCACGTCGGCTGGCAAGGGCGGCAGCCAGGCGCCCAAGTCGCTGAACCAGAGGCAGCCGTTGCCCACCTGCTTGCCGATCAAATAGCCCAACGCGCCAAAATCAGCGATAGATCGCACCGGGCAGGCGATCTCGATGATCCAGTTGGCGCGGCGCCCCTCATCGAGGTGATACCCGTAGCGCGCCGTGCGCCCCACAATGGCCGCGGCCAGCGCGCTGGGGCCGCCTTCGCGATTGGTGCGCAAGGCCAGGATCGAATTGCCGAAGGCGACGGCGCTCGATTCGGCCCAGGCGACGTGGTCGCCCGCGCGCAGGCCCGATTCGGGCAGCAGGTAGGGCACGCAGCTGAGCGTCTGCTGCACGCCGAGCTTGCTGAACGCGCTAATCGCCTTCAACTGCGGCTTGGCAAAGGCTTCACTGATGCCCATTTCTTGCCAGCGCGCCTCCTCCATGCCCATGGGGTTGAGCATCGTGGAGACGCGCACGCGGCCCCCATCGTCCGCCCACTGGCTGAGGAAGGCAACGCCCGCGTCGCCGATGTTTTTGTAACTGACGCCGGCAATCTGGGCGTGCGTAATCGGCGCCAGGTCGGGCGCGCCATAAATGCGACCGAGCGTCGCCACAATCTCCATGGCGCGCTGCACGCCTGGCCCCTGCGCGCCCTGTAACATCGCTTGTTCTTCGTCGTTCAAATAAAGGTTAACCATCGTTTGTTGATCCGTTCTGCGGCATGGGCGCCGGCTGGCGTCCGCTCAAATTGTTGGCAGATGATTCAGCCGCCAGCGCCGAATGCCAGGAGGCAGAAAAATGACGAGCGCGATGATCAAAATCATCGCCGCAAAGCCCAAGGGCGACAAGGGCACAATGAAGACAATACGCACTTTCTGCCAGATGATGAGCAAGGCCACGATCAAGGCTATCGTGAACAGTAAACCGCGCGAACGTAGATTCATGATACTCCTCCAAACGGTCTGCCGACGCGCGCCTATCTTAGCACTGGAAATCAGAAAGCAGCAAAATGATGCACGTCATGGTTACGCTCAGGTCTGCTCACTAGACTGTAGGTCATCCTCTAGTCGTCTACTCGCGTTGGGGATGCCTATGGCGCCAATCGCCTGCACCTCAACGCGCAGTCGGCCGATTGTATTCGACGAAGTCTGTTTTGAGTATCGCACTCCCGTCACGTAGTGGAGGAAAAACGGTGTACGACCTGATTATTATCGGCGGTGGACCGGCCGGACTGGCGGCCGCCGCCTATGCCCTACGTCAACATTTGAACGTCTTGCTCATCGGCGACCAGGTGGGAGGGCGCGTGGGCTGGCGTTTGGATGTTCCGTGGTTGGAAAACCAACACAGCCTGGCGGGCGAAGACCTGGTGCGTGCGCTCAAAGCTGAAGTGCACCTGCGGCATCTGGCGCGTGTGCTCGATCGGGCCGTGGAGGTGGAGGCCTTCAACGATCTCTACCGGGTGCGAACCGCCGCCGGGGTTTTTGAAACGCGCACGCTGCTCATGGCAACCGGCGCTTATCCCAAACGCCTGCAGGCGCCTGGAGAAGAAACCTTCTATCTGCGCGGGCTTTCCTATTCGGCTATCACCTACGCGTCGGCCATGTTGGACCGCGTCGTCGCGGTGATTGGCGATGGCCCGCTGGCTCTGCGCAGCGCGGCCGAATTGGTGCGCGCGGCCGCCCGCGTCTACCTGGTGGCGGCCGATCCTGCTTGCCGCCAGACCGCTTGGGGGCGCCGACTGGCCGAAGCGTCGCATCTGACCTGGCTCACCGGCTACCAGGTTGAGGCGATTGTCGGCACAGAGTACGTCGAGGAACTGGTGGTCCGCGGCGCGCATGGCCTGCAAACGCTCAAGGTAGACTGCGTCTTTGTTGAAATTGGTCTGGAAGCGGATTCGGGCCTGGTGGCGCACCTGGTGCAGCACGATGCGCAGGGGCGCATCATGGTGGATCAACGCAACCGCACGAGCCGGCCTGGCATCTACGCCGCCGGGGATGTGACCGATGTCTACGCGGAGCAGATCTTAGTGGCCGTGGGTGAAGGGGCCAAGTCCGCGCTGAGCGCCTCCGAGTATCTGGCCGAACTGGGATCGTAGCGGCCGACGCGTCGTCTCGTAGTGGGCGTGGAGTCTCTCTACACGTCGCTGCGTACACGCTTGCTGACGTAGACGATGTCCAGATGCTGATGATAGCCAGCGGCCGCGAAGAGAGCCAATGAGGCATCGTTCCCGCGCTCGATCAACGCGCTCCAGATTTCGATGCCCAGGCTGGCGAACCAGGCTTCACAGGCGGCGATGAGGCGTTGAGCCACGCCGCGGCGGCGATAGGCTGGCGCGACCGCCAGGCGGTTGATGAGGCCCCGCCGGCTGTCGTGGGTCGCAATCACCACGCCAACCAACGTTGGGCCTTCCCACAGCCCGATGACCCGCTGCACCTGGCTTGCCAGTTGACGGGCAAAGGCTTCACGGCTGTCACGGCCGGCAGGTCGAACCGGGAGTCCAGCAAGTTCCCAAAGAGCCAGCAGGCGATCGTAGTCCGCCGCGGTCAGCAAGCGCTCTTCAAGTAGGTTGGTTTCAGGCATTGAAAGTTCCTTGTGAGAGGAGTGAACCATGCAAGCACGCGATATCATGACCAGACAGGTCATTACGATCGGCCCCGATGCGACGATAGACGAATTGGCCGAATTGCTGACCAGCCAGCGCATCAGTGGGGTGCCGGTGATGGACAGCAGCGGTCGCCTGGTTGGCGTTGCCACTGACGCTGATGTGATCATCAAGACTGGCGCGCGCGTGGGCGACATCATGACGCCTCACCCCATCACGGTGCGTGAAGATGCGCCGTTGGAAGAGGTGGCGATGATCCTGGCGGGCCATCACATCAAGCGTGTGCCTGTCATGCGCGGCGAAGCGCTCGTGGGGCTGGTGAGCCGCGCGGACATCGTCAAGGCCGTGGCCCGCCGCACCTGGCGCCCCGATCAGATCGTGGACTACGAGCTGAGCATCGCCTAGCTCAAGCAGCTCAGCTTTGCCGGATTCTGCCAGCATGGGCAACTGCTGAGGCATCCTGCGCCGACTGCCGCCGCATGAATTCGGGCCGCAAGGGCGTTCCGCCAGGTTGGACGCCTGGCGGTGCGCCGACCTGGAGCGATTTCATCGCTCGCCCGCGCGCCGCCTGAGTCGCTGCCATGACCGGCGCAGAGGACCACAGAAGGTGATGAGTTCTCGTCACCGGGCTGCGCTCCTCTGCACCACACCTGCAGTGTATCCCCTGCTCCGTGGCGTCTACGCGTCTACCG
>JBGAVB010000075.1:0-9247 GCA_044228345.1 Anaerolineae bacterium
ATTTATCCACGGCGCGCATCAGTCCCAGGTTGCCTTCCTGGATCAAATCGGCAAAAGGCACGCCCTGGCCCATGTAGCGCTTGGCGACGCTGACCACCAAGCGGGTGTTGGCGCGAATCAAATGTTCGCGCGCGGCTTCGCCCTGACGCGAAAGCTCGAGCAAGCGATCTGTCTCCCATTGGCCGCCATTGCGCAGGCGTCGCCGGGCCACGCGTCCCTCGGCCAGTTGTTTGGCCAGGGACATCTCATGTTCTGGGGTAAGCAAGGGCACGCGCCCCATCTCACGCAAATAGAGCGTCAAGGGATCATCGGTCGGCATCTCGCTGAGGTCTAGATCAATTCCCACCTCAAGTAACTGGGTGGTTTCAATTTCCTCAATGCCTGCGCCATCGCGCGGCGGACCGATTTCTGCCTGGGCGGTACCTGCATCGGGATAAATCTCGATACCCAGTTCTTGCAAGCGCGCAAACAGATCTTCGAGCGCCTCGATCTGTTCTTCGGCTTGCGGCCAAACAGCCAGGATATCATCGAACAGCAAGTAACCACGGGATTGTGCCAACCCTTGAAGCTGTTTCAGCGCCTGCTCAACTTCTGGTGTCATGGTTTGCGCCGCAACACCTGTCATTGCGTCGGTCGCTGTGACGCCATTCGTCATGGCTCCATTGGTGGTGGCTGTGTCCCCGTGAACAGCCAATGCCGTCAATAGGCACCTCCCCATAGACGTAACTACGATTGTACAAGCAGTATAACATACGGCTTGTTCAACGTCAACCGTCAAATCTAACAAAAGTTAAAAGACGAAGGCTCCAAGTCGGATTGACATCCCTTCCTTGTCCTTCGTCGTTGCGTTTGACTACAGATACGGCGATGCTTACCACGGACAGGGGCCTTCTGACCCCGCTTTGTTCGATCAGGCTGCGCGCCGGGGGCGGCCGCCCCGCTACCAGCCGCTCACCTTGAACAGACTGAATTCGCCTGTGTATGCTTCGTTGACCACATCAACCTGGCTCACATAAGCCGCAGCGGGGCCTTGATGGCACCAGGCAACGACCCCGGCCACGGCGTTGGCCTCGCCTTCGAAAACGGCTTCCACCGAGCCATCGCTGCAATTGCGCACCCAGCCCGTGACGCCCGCAGCCTGCGCCTGGCGTCGCGTGGACTGGCGAAAATAGACGCCCTGCACGACGCCGTGAATCCACACGTGTACACGGACCAGCTGCCTCGTCACGACGTTCTCCCACAATAGTCGGTCACCAGCTGCCTGACCCAAGAACCAACGGCATAAAGTCCGGAGTATCTGCCCGCTGACACTATTTGCCCCACGTGTAAGCAACGGACCGGTGCAAAGGATCAGCCGCCAGGCGCCGCGGTCGGCCCTACCAGGTAGACGGCGCGCCAGGGCTGATACTTACTCACGAACTTATCCTGGCGCAGCACCTGGTCGCCTTGTTTGATGACTCGCGTCACCACGACGTCGCGGCCATCCACGGCCCAATCCACCTGTTTCCTGGCGCCGGGCGCCAATGTCGGATCGAGTTGGTAGAGCGGCGGCTCAGGCTTGCGTACATTGGTGATCTCTGGGCCAATCCGTTCCACGGTGCGGTTAGGCTTGGTGCCATAGAAATTGAAGGTCAGCCGGCCTTGCTGCAAATCAAGGTCTGGTTGGATCAACAAATAGGCGCCGGTGTCATTGCGAAAACGAAAATCTACACTCGGCGTGAAGATGGTGGCATCCATGCCCGGCTCGCCATACCAGTTGACCACATAACCGTGCGCCCAACGCTCGACGATGGGCATGCCGCCCCAGAAGGCCGCGCGGAAGAGCGTTGTTGAAACCTGGCAGATGCCGCCGCCGATGCCGACCGCCGTGCGGTCTCCCCAGATGACGAGCGAATCTTCATACCCATTGGCCGCGGATACATCGCCGACGATACGATTGAAGGAAAAGATGCCATTGGGCGGCACCACAACGCCCTCGAACTGCTCGGCGCCATGACGGATGTTGGCAATGCGAGCCGCACTGGAGCCTTTGAAGGTCGTCGTGCCGCTTGCTACCAATTCCCGGATGCCCATCCGGTCCAGGTCGCGCATGTCCACGGCCGGTTTGACCACCTGCAGCGGCAAATCCACGTCGGCGCCTCCGCTCCGCAGCGCAACCAGGGTGCGTGTGACGGTCTCTGCCACATCCAGCGCGCGGCCAATCTGGCTGGGAGACGCCACGCGCAGGCGCCCAGTCTCTGGGTCGAAACGAAGACGCGCATCGGTGGTGGGTCGCGCCAGCCTGGCCGCCAAATCTTCGGCATAGCGCTGCAGCGCGGCTTCATCCACCTGCAGCGTCAAGGTGACGCCGCCCGTAGCGGCTGGCTGCGGGGTAATGCGCAGCCAGGATGCCAACTGTACGGGGTCAATGGCAAACTGCTGCGGCGCTTCGTCATTGACTGCGTCGCCCGCGTAGGACAGGCGCAGCGGCGTACGCAGCCAACGGCGCGCCTGGTCGGCCACCGCCTCGACATCATTCACGGTCGGCAGGACATCCTGCACCGTCACGTCCACCGTGCCAGATTCCCCCCGCGCCAGCTGCGCCTGCACCGCGGCCCATGTCGCCTGTAAATTGGTGTGGCGCCCCACCTGGCTGGGCGTTGTGACCACATGCAGTCCCTGAATCGTGACGGTCGCGTCGTGCGCGGGACGGTCAATGGCCTGGGCAATGCGATGGAGCAGGTCGGTCACCTGCGCCTCGCCGATGGTCAGCGCGGGCGCAATGTTGGCGCCCACGCGCACGAGCTGCCACTGTTCACGCAGCGCGTCCAGGGGGTTGGCCCTGCGCCCCAGTTGGTAGGCGCGCTCAGCGCTGGCGCGGGCGTCTATCTGCACGCCCAGGTCTGTGCCAGAAAGGGGCCAGGCCTGTTCGCCAAAACGCAGCAAGATCGTCGGCCCTTGATAAGGCGTCAACTGCTCCTGCAAGCGCGCGGCGGCCTGGTCACGCGTCAACTCGCTCAGATCTACCCCGGCCACGCGCACCCCGGCGAAAACCCGGTTGGCAAAGCGCAGCTGCACGGCCGTGATGCCGGTCAGCAAGAGTAAGACGCTCAGGCCGAGGAAGAGGCCAAAGAAAATCGCAAGGTTTGGCCGGCGGCGGCGCGAGACCCGCTGTGGGCTGTTGACAGACGTTCGCGGCCCGCCCACGCGTTGAGAAGAGGATGATGTTGTCGTCATAGGGGAATTCTAGCATCAAAGCGTCTGCACGACAAGCAACTCCGATTACAAAGTGAACCGTGTTGGACGTAGAGAAACCTGGATGATATAATCGCCCGACTGACAGCCGTCAGCCAGGAATGTATCCAGTTCAGGAGTTCATGAGGACACCGTGAGCCAGATCGAGCTATCTATCATGTTGAATGACGACCTGCTGACCTGCGCCGTGTTTGCGCATCAGACGTTGCGCGACCTGCTGCATACCCTGGGGCAAGGCGATCTCTCTGACGCTGCGTGTCCCGAAGGCGATTGCTGCCGCTGCACAGTGCTGCTCAACGATCTGGCGGTTTGTGCATGCCAGGTTCTGGCCGTGGAGGCGGCTGATCAGCGGGTGCAGACGGTGGATCATTTTGGCGAGCACCCGCTTGTCCAGCTTCTGCATGCGGTCGAAGGCCCGTGTGGGCGCTGCCTGGGCGCGCATGTGCTGGCCACGATGGACCTCTTGCAGGAGTCGCCTCAGCCCTCGCCATCGAAGCTGCGCCAGCGCCTGGTTGCCATTCCGTGTGAATGTCAGTTGGGCGGCCATGTGGTGCGCGCGCTGAGCCAGGGGCTGGCGCAGCCGGGAGGACAGCCGGTATGAGCGCGGTGACGCTGCCTGGCGCTAACATCCTGGTCACCGGGGCTAACGGTTTCATTGGCGGGCATCTGTGCGAACATCTGCAAGCGGCCGGCGCGCAGGTGCGCGGCCTGGTGCGTTCCGCACCGCGCGCGGCGTGGCTGGCCGAGCAAGGCATCAGCCTGGTTGAAGGGGATTTGACGGACGCGGCTGCGCTGGCGCGCGCCGCGGCCGGCTGCGCGGCGGTGATTCACACGGCGGCGTGGACCGGCGCGCCCGACGATCCCACCCTGGGTGAGGCGGTCAACGTCGCCGGGACCGAAGCCGTCCTGCACGCGGCGGCCGCGGCGCAGGTCGCCCGCGTGATCTATTTCAGTAGCGTAGCGGTTTACGGCGTCAACGCCAGCCCGGTGATTGACGAAAGCGCAGCCACGCCCCTCGTGGGGCAGGCCTATCCAGACAGCAAGATTCGCGCCGAAGCGGCCGTGCGGCGCTGGCTGTCTCGCGGACTGGACGCGGTCATCGTGCGGCCAGCCAGCACCTACGGCCCGCGGGGCGGCGCGTGGACCATCGCGCCGGTGGAACAGATCAAGGCTGGACGATTGCGCCTGCTGGACGGCGGCCGCGGGCTGGTCAACCTGGGCTATATTGACAACGTGGTCGCAGGCACGCGCCTGGCGTTGACTTCGGCGGCCGCGGCCGGCCAGACGTACAACCTGTGCGATGGGCAGACGATGCCGTTTCATACGTTTTACGGCTACTATGCGGCGATGGTAGGCGTGGCGCGCCTGCCCAGTGTGCCGGCGTGGGCGGGGAAACTCGTGATTTCGCCGCCGGGCCGTTGGGCGCGACGCGTGTTGGGAAGGCAGGCGGCCGGCCCCTGGTCGCTGCACTATTTGCTGAACAGCAGCCGTTTCGCGATTGACAAAGCGCAGCGGGAGCTGGGCTATACGCCGGCCATTGACGTGGCCGAGGGCATGCGGCGCGCGGAGGTCTGGCTACGCCAGGCCGGCGTGATTTGAGCCAACCGGCGGCGCCTGGGCGCGCGAGCAATGTCAGCATGAGGGAAGGATAACCACGATGAAAGTGAATTTCTTTGCCACCTTGCGCCCCATTGTGGGCGGCAAGACCGTGGAATTCGACTTGCCGGAAGGAACGAGCATCCGCGCCCTGGTAGATGCCATCGTCACGCGCTTTCCGCCGCTGCGCGATGAGCTGTTGGACGCAGGCGGGCAGCTTCATGGGCATGTCCATGTCTTTGTCAACGGGCGCGACGTGCAGTACCTGCCGCTGGCGATGGACACACCGCTTTCGCTCCGGGACACGCTCAACGTCTTCCCCGCGGTGGGCGGCGGCGCCGGCGCGCTCAGCTGAAAACCCAATCCATCCTTCATCACATCTTAACACCTCTCTGCTACACTGACTGCGCCGCCGGAGCCTGATCGCGTCCTGCATCGGACGCCGGTGGGTTAATGACGAGCAATTCCAATGGAGGTGAGCCATGATTGGTCCTTGGGGATGGCATGGGATGATGCGAGGCCCAGGGTTGCTGGGCGGCTTGCTGGTGTGTCTGTTCGCGCTCGCGATCATCGCCCTGGTCGTGTGGTTGGTCGTGAGGCTTGTACGCTCGACCGCGAGCCAGCCTGCGCCGGGCGCCGCGTCGCCGTCGGTTCCGCCGACCGACCCGGTGCTGGAGGTGCTGCGCCGGCGCCTGGCCGAAGGGGCCATTACGGCCCAGGAGTTCGATGAGCTGCGGCAGAAGCTCGGGGTGTAGCTGAAACGGCAGTTCCAAAGGTAGCCAGGTTTTTGACCACAGAGATCACATGCGGGGGGGTGAACGCAAAGAAGGCGCCATTTGCGCCTGATCTGCCGTTTCTTTGTGATCACCCACCCCCGCATGTGTTCTTCGTGGCTGAAGGTGTGCTGCATTTGGAATTTCTGGTCGCTGAAACAGGTTTTCGATACGAATAGGTCCAAGCCGCATGAAGCCGTACTCGGAAGCCGTTTCAGATAACACCCGGACAAGTTCGAGCCACTGAGGGCCATCGAGTGTTTTCATCATGTATGTCATGCTGGATTTGTTGCTGTTTTCATGTTGACGGACGGGTTGACATGTGATAACATAGGAACCAGAGCGGTTTCGTAAAGCTTGGTGACCCTGGCCACTCGGAGAGTGGACCTAGCTGGCGCTGAGATGCGCCGGGCAAGACTGAAATCGGGGCCTGGGGTGAGACCGCTTGGTTTTTTCACCACAATGCTTGCTCGATCACTTCCTCCACAATCAGTCGGTGCGCGATGATGTCGTAGAAACGGTTATTCCCGCGCTCGTACTTCTGAAAGATGGCCCAGGCCACGAAATCGGCGGCTTGTAGTTCTTTGCGTGTGGAGCTTAAGCGTCCGCGGGTAGGCAATGCTGATCAATGCGACCACGAGAAAGCGGCTGCCCGCAAACGGGCTGACTGTACCAGACTCGTCAAGAAAGGCGTACTGCAGCGGCTGATTCATTCAAGCTGCACTGCGTCCGATCTTGCCCATAGGAGGAAATTTCCTTCCATGAGGCGATCTTGGGTCATACGCTCCCCCCACTGGCCAACCCAGCCAATAGATCGCGCACACGCACCAGAAGGTCGCCGGGCCGCAGAACGGTCACGCGTGGATGACCCGGCCGGTAATCCCGCACGTTGAACGTGACCAACCAGGGGCACTCCTCGCGCAGCGCGGCAACCAGGATCGGCAGGTCAGAGGGCGCGGCCAGTCCCACATGGGGAATCAGATCGGCCGGCGCTGGATCGGGTGCGACGCGCACGCAGCGGCTGATGATGAGCCGAAACATGGGCAACGTGGCAGGCAACTTGGAGGCCAAGTTGCGTTCTGCCTCGGTCACTGCCTGCTGCGACGTGATGGCTTCAATCAGCGTAATCTCGGCCATGCGCAAAACGGTCAAACTGGCGCCATGCTCTGTTGGCGCAGCCGCGCCCGCAAAGAGGACGTCGGCATCCACGAAGACAAGCGGCTTACGCGGAAGGGGTGTCAGCATAATGCTCCTGGTGATAGCGCTGGCGTTGCTCTCGCAGCGCGCCCAGCAGTTCTTCGATGCTCAGACCCGCGGCTAACCGGGCGCGTTCGATCTCGCGCGCCAGCTCTGGAACCATGGGCACCATGCGCGTCAAGACAAGGATCCCATCGAGGTCAAGGACCCGCATGGTATCGCCAGCCGCAAGTTGATACTTCTCGCGAATCTCGGCCGGCAACGTCAGTGTGCCCCTTTGTCGAACTTGAATCATCGCATCCATGCTTTCCTCCCACAGATATTCTGTCATGGCAGATATACTGCTTGGTCTGATTATACGCGACAATCCCCTGAGATGCAAAGGAAGGCTTCCACCGCCTCTCACCAAATCCGCGGCACGAGCCGATAGCGGACGCGCGGCGCGTACTCGACATAGCCTGGCAGCTCCTCGCGCAGCATCCGATCTTCCTTGGCCGTTCTGATGACGAAGAGCAGGCCGATCACCGCACCCGGCAGCAATGCCCACCAGGATCCCAGCGCCACCGGCATGCAGACGAACAACAGGATGACTCCGAGGTACACCGGGTGGCGCACGAAGCGGTAAGGCCCGGTAGTAACGACCACCTGGCCGCGATCATCCTGGATGCGGGCCATGCGCGACAGGTAGGTGTTGGCTGTCAGCACCCAGAAGATGAGCGCGCCAGCCAGGGCCAAACCCAACCAGGCCAGCCCCCGCGCGGGCAGCGGCACGGCCGACCAGCGGAATCGGTCGGCATCCAGGCCGGCGACGATAGGAGTCAGCAGGAGGAAGGCGGTATACGCGGCTATGATCATCTTGTCCCACGGCTTAACATTCGCGGCCGTCCGGCCGCGCTCACGCAGCAAATCGGGGTCTCGCCGCAGCCCCAGGCGGCGTACAAGGCGAGAAACGCGGCATAAGCGACCATCAGCGCCCAGGCTTCAACCCAATCCAACCGGCCGGCCGGGATGAACAGGAGCGCAACTATCCCGCCCAGGACGACGATGAGACTGACCAGGATACGCCCCACGCCGATCGGGGTACGTGGCGGCACGGTGGGTGTTGGAGTAGGAGTGGACATCGAGACAAACCTCCTGGATACTTCTGTCGGGGATTGAGCCCTGGACCTGGCGGTAGCGGGCGGCGCCGCCATCAAGTCGTCAAACCATCGGCGCAGGCTTGCTTGGGCGGCGCGCCGCGTTCAGATGACCCAGGCAGGAATAGACTGGGCCGACGCTGTGAGCGGCAACGACTGCTCTGCCAGGCAGATCAGACCGCCCGGCCCCATGGGCAACCCCAGCCGCTCTAGTGTCCCGAAGTGCCGGACATCCTCCCGGCTCGGCGACGCGGTCTTCTTGATCTCCAGCGGGTAGATGATTCCGTCCTGCACCAACAGCAGGTCAACCTCGCGCTGGTCCTTATCGCGGTAGTAATAAAACGGCGGCCGACGACCGTTGTGCCAGTAGCTCTTGAGCAGCTCAGCCACGATCCAGGTCTCCAGAATCGGGCCGGACATGGCGCCGGCTTCCAATGTCTCTGGACTGGCCCATTCGGTCAGATACGCAGCCAGACCCGTATCGAGAAAGTAGAGCTTCGGCGTCTTGACCAGGCGCTGGGTCAGGTTGGTATAGTAGGGTTCCAGGAGATAGACAATCTCGGCCGTCTGTAAAATGGACAGCCAGTGCTTGGCTGTGTTCGGAGCCACGTCCGCATCGCGCGCCAGGTCCGCGAGATTCAAGAGCTGCCCGGTGCGCGCCGCCGTGGCGCGCAGGAAGCGCAGAAACGCCAGCTCATCACCCACCCGTGCCAGGTCGCGCACATCGCGCTGCAAGTACGTCTGCACGTAGGAGCTGTAGAACAGGTCGCGCTCCACCGCCGGGTTGAGAGCAATCGCTGGCAGCATCCCGCGCCAGACCAGCAGATACAGTTCCTTCAGGGTGAGTTTGCCGCGCTGCGTGCTCCGGCGAGCGATCTCTTCGGGCGCCGGCAAGAATGGCGGTGCATCCAGACCCTGTCCCCGCAGCTCGGGTCGAGAAAGCCCCAACAGGTGCAGCACGGCCACGCGACCCGCCAGCGACTCGGATACCCCTTTCATTAAGTGGAACTGCTGTGATCCGGTGAGCCAGAACAGCCCCGGCTGACCGGCGCGATCGGCAGCCATTTTGATATGCGGCAGCAGCTCAGGCGCGTACTGGATTTCGTCAATGAGCACGGGCGGCGGGAAGCGCTGCAGGAACAGCGCGCCGAAGATCGCGACGAGCACGACGCTGAGCTTGTCGACGGGCGCGACGCGCGCCGCCTCGCCCAGTTGCAGCGCGCGAAAATAGCAGAGCCACGAGGCGCCCGTGCCGAGGCCGGACAGCGCCAGGAAAAGCCAGGCGCGGCCGGGGATCGGCGCGGGCGAGGC
>JBGAVB010000076.1:0-9178 GCA_044228345.1 Anaerolineae bacterium
ATCTGATCAGCCAGGGTAGCCAGGATGAAGAGGTCTTCGGAACTAAACGCGTTCAGTTCACGGGCCTGCACGTCCAGGACGCCGAGCACGCGATCTTCTACCATCAATGGCACAGCCAGTTCGGCGCGCGTATCCGGGAGGAGGCGCGGGTCATCAGGGAAATAGCGGGTCTCTTGCGAAACATCATTGGCCAGCAAGGGTTGGCCGTGCTGAGCCACCCACCCGATGATTCCCTCGACGCCGATGCGTACGAAGCGGCCGCGGCGCAGCCACATTTTGTTCAGGTTGTGGCCGCTGCTGGCGCGGAAATAGGCGCGTCCCGTGCCCTGGGCCACCAGGAAGATCTGGACGTGATAGTAGCCAAAGCGGTCACGAATCAACTCAACCACCTGGTTCAGCAGTTGATCGAGATCCAAGATCGCGGCGACCTTGCGACTGACCTGCGCCACGGTCTGCAATTGGCGCGCGCGACGCTCGACCACCTGGTAGAGGCGGGCGTTGACCAGGGCGACGCCCGCCTGGTTGGCAATGATAAAGAGGGTGCGCAGGTTTTCTTCGCTGTAGGCGCCTGGCTCGTCATGCTGCACAGCCAGGCTGCCAATCGCTAGTTCACCAGCGAGGATGGGGACAAAAATGGCCGAACGCGGGGGATGTTCATCGTCGTAGCGCGGGCGGGCGGGCAGATGTTCCATCTCGGTTTGGAAATCGTGCACCAGCAGCGGCTGGCGGTTGCGGCGCAGCCAGCCCACAATGCCTTCGTTGGCGCCGCCGACAAAACGCGCGCCAGGCAGCCGTTGGCCGTGCCGCAGCCACACCTTGATGACAAAGTCATCTTTATCGAAAAGGCCCAGGTGAAAGCTGGAAGCGTCCATCAGGCGCGTCGCGTGCTGAAAGATCAGCTCGCAGAGCTGATCTTCGTTCATCTGCGCCTGCACGATGGCCTGGCCTGCCTCGGCCAGGGCACGCAGTTCGTCGAGATGGATGGGCGCTCGCCCCACAGGCGGTCGTGTATCGCGGCCGACTGGCAGAATGTCGGCCATGTCTCACGTCTCTCCTGGCGCAGGCCATGGCACCACGTTGCGTTTTGCCATGGTCAAGTGGTTGCCGGTTTCTGAACTAAAACGATAGTCAACGACATCCATGAGCTGCCGCATGAGGTGGATGCCCAGGCCGCCAACGGGCAAGTCGGTCGGTCGGCGCTTGCGTTTGGGGGAGCGGACGCTGGTGGGATCGAATGGCTGTCCTTGATCTTGAATTTCAATGACGAAGTCCGCCTGGTGCACTGAACAGGTGAGGTGCAACGGGCCGTCCATGCGGCGGTAGGCATGTTCAATCACATTACTGCAGGCTTCGTCGCACGCCAGCTCAATCGCGAAGATGGCATCCTCGTGCAGGCCGGCTGCGCGGGCCGCGTCACGCACGAACTGAGCAATGAAGGGCAGGTTGTGCGGGTCGCTTGCAATCGTCAGTTGCCAGCGCAGGCTCATAGGCATTCATCGTTCTCACAGCATTACAGATAGCTGGACGCGCCAGACTGGCGGGGGAACAGAACGCACCGGGTCGGTTACGGCGCGTTAGAAGCTGCCGACCGCTTCAACGGTGCTGCTGAACTGGGCAAAATGGTCATTGAGACCGGTCAAGTCCAACACCTCGCTGATGCGGGCAGGCACATTGGCCAGACGCAAATCGCCCCGATTGAACCGGCGTGCGGCGCGCCAGGTGCTAACCAAGACGCGAATGCCGGCGCTGCTCAGGAAAGTGACGCCGCCCACATCAAGCACAAACCGGTAGTGACCTGAGTCGAGGAGAGCTTTCAAGGTTTGCTCTAGCTCAGGCGCGGTGCTGCCATCAATGCGGCCGCTGACGTTGACAAGAACACAACGCTTCAATTCGGATGTCGTGAGTTCCATACAGTGCATTTTCTCCTGTGGCAGATGAATTGGGTGCCCGAAAATTACATACAGACAGGCAGGCATGGACGGTGAAAGTGAACGGCATTATACCACAGGGTCAGTGAGCCGCCAAGCGCCCCGCGAGAGAGCCAGCAGTAGGGTGGCCCTGTGTGACCGCCCCTTGCGTTTTTGACCACAGAGATCACAGAGAGCGCAAAGAAGCTGCCAACCAGCGCTCACAGGACAAAAAAGAGCCACCGATGAACTCGGTGGCTCTTGGAGAATCAACGCAAGCCGAAGGGTTTAGCGGCTGTAGCCGTTATAGGCAGCGAGCTTGCTCAGGCCCCACAGGTTTTCCACCACGACGGCCAGCGGCTGATTGGAGCTGATGTGAACCGCGCCCGACCAGTTGCCGCCGAGGTTGATCGGAGCGTCCTCGCGCAGGTTGAAATTGAAGGATTTCTCGCCCGCGATGGTGATATTCTGGGTGGCCGAGTTGACGATAGTGCCGTCACGATTGACGAAGCGCACCTGTACGGTGGCTGTGTTGCTCGACACGTTCTGCAGACGCATCAGCGACCACAGGGTGCGGGCGCTGCCGCCGCCGCCGATCTGATAGACTTCCGACAGGAACGTGTTGTTGCCGGCATTGGACGAATCCGCGCCGGTGTAGGCGCCAGCTTCATTGTCACGTGGGCGGATGGAGTAGGAAATGGCCGCTACGTCCTGCGACGTAGATTCGACAATGACCGAGCCAACCCAGAGGGCGCCCAGCGTGTTGTAGGTTCCGGCTGCGGTGCAGCCAGCGCCGCCCGAACGCGTGTTACAACCAACCGCCACGCCAGGACCGAGGGTGATCGGGCCGAGCGTCAGGTCAATGTTCTGGGTGTCTTTGTTGATGTACTTGAGCGTCACAGACGTGTTGCTGGCGCCCAGGTTCTGCACAATCGTCACGCTGAAGCCAAGCCAACCGTTGTCGGTGTTCGGGTTGGTGTAGCGGCGCTCGACCGAGGGCACGAACAGCTTGCGCGCGCCACGGCTCGATGCGTTGAAGGCCACGTTGTAGCGAGGCCAGAAGTTGTTCGCGACCGCAGCCACCTTCTGGTCGGAACTGGCCGTTTCAATCACCAACGCGCCCGTCCAGTTGCCATTGCTCTGGAAGTACGGAATGTTGCCCCACACCGGAATCTTGGCGCCCGGAATGTGCAGGTCGTACATCTTCTGACCGTTAGGCGGAATCGTATCGGTAATGGTGGCATCGAGGTTGCCGGCGCGGTTGTAGTACTTCATGGTGATGTTGGCCGTCGTGGCGCTCTCGGTGTTCTGCACCGAGAACACGGTGTACTGCGCATTGGGCGCGTACACGGCAAACGGCACGTTCATGCGGCTGGAACCGCTGGCAAAGCCAGAATACGAGTCGGCTTCGACGCCGTCGCCCGCGGAGCCGCCGGTCCACTGAATGGTGGCGACTGCGGCCAGCTCAGTGCTGGCGGAGAGCACCATGGCGCCGACCCAGTTGTCCGGCAGGCCAGAATCGGCGGCGCGGAACTGGTAGGAGCCGAGCGGGGCCACGTTCTGCTGCCGTGTGTTGGACAGCGTGCCAGCCTGGCTGTAATACTGCGCCAGCACGGTGGATGCAGCGCCGCCCGTGTTGGTGTCGGCGTTCATGACCGTCACATCGGCGCTGCCCGAACCGGGGTTCGGGTCGGCGGCGAAAGCTGGCGTCGCCAGCAGAGCCAGGGTTAGAACGACGCTGAAGATCATGAGTAGACGTGAACGTTTCATTGAGATTTCCTCCGATTAAACAACTATTGACGCAACGATAGCGATAGGTTGTGCGCCTGCGAGAAGCAGAATAACACAATCGGCCGTAGATAGCAATACCTCGTTTGGGTAATCCTGCGCCAAATGCGACCACCACGGCGGCTATGTCGCTTGTGATGCGCTCAATAGGCGCCCCGTCCGCGCAAAACAACCGCAATAGTTCGCCAGAGAATCTGCAGATCGAGCAAAGGGGAATAGTTGCGGATATAATACAGGTCGTCCTCTGTATGCAGATGCATCAACTTGTCACTGCGACCATTGATCTGCCACCAACCGGTGATGCCCGGCGGCACGGCGAAGCGCTGCCGCTGCCAGCGTTCATATCGTTCAACCAAGAATGGCAGTTCGGGCCGCGGACCAACCAGGCTCATATCGCCTTTGAGCACATTGAAAAGCTGGGGAATCTCGTCAAGGCTGGTGCGGCGAATGAAATGCCCCACGCGTGTAATCCGCGGATCATTGGCTGTCTTGTGCATGACCACGCCGTTATCGGTCGTCTTCATTACCTCGGCCTGACGCTGCTCTGCATCTACGACCATGGAACGGAACTTGATCATGGTGAACACGCGGGCATTTTCTCCCACGCGCTGCTGCTTGAAGAACACAGGCCCAGGCGAATCGAGCTTAATCGCGATGGCGACCAGGAGCATGATGGGCCAAACCAGGAGAAGTCCAAGCGTCGCGATCAGCAGATCGAAGGCGCGTTTGATGGTGCGATTGTAGCCGTCAATGGCGGGGTCGCGCAGGCCGATGAGCGGGATGCCGCCAAAATCATCAATCGTGGCGCGAAAGATGGCGAGATCAAAGAAGTCGGGCACGACGCGCACGCGCACCGGCAGGGTTTGGAGGGCCAGAACTAAATCCTCCAACGGGCCATGAGCGCGCAGGGGCAAGGCCAGGATGACTTCATCAATGCGCTGGCTCTGCACCAGGCGATTCGCCGCCTCCAACTGCCCCAGCACAGGCGCGCCCTCAACAAGGCTTCCCTGTTTGCTTGGGTCGTCATCGAGATATCCGACCAAAGTCAGCCCAGTCCAGCTTTGCGCCTGAATCTCCTGCGCCACCTGACGGCCCACTTTACCGGCGCCGACGATCAGCACGCGCACTTCCTGCATTCGCCGCGCGCCGGCGATGCGAAAGCCAATACGCAAGGCGATGCGCAGCAGCAGCAGGAAAAAGACATCGAGCACAACAAAGTAAACGAACAACAAGCGCGGGACATCACGATAGGTGAGATAGAGCAGCCCAGCCAGGACCAGGTTGGACATCGCCACCGCAGCCGTCACCAGTTGCGCCTCGTCTACAATGCGCAGCAAACGCCGCCGGTCGTACACAGAGAAGAGGACAAAATTGACGCCCCAGATCACCACCGCCGCGGCGTAGACCACCAACGGTAACGTGACCATTTTCTCTGTCAAGCGTACGCCGTAGGGAAGGATGAAGCGCGCCTGGCTGGCGAGGAAAAGCGAGATGCAGGTCAGCGCCAGGTCGGCCGTCGCCAGAAAAAGCACATAGTTCGATTGATAGTATCTACGCATGTCGTCTCCCTGAAACAAACGAATTCATAGGCGCACGACGTTGAGTGCATCATCGCGCAAGGTGATCGCGCCGCCAAAGGTGATCGTCATTCGCTGCGACCGGCGACCGAGGTGGCAATGACGGGGCGTAAGCGCTTGAACATGGCCTCATATTCATCGGTCACTTTTTCCCACGTGTAGTAGGCTGTCGCGCGTGCGGCAGCTTTCTGACGATAGGTCGCCACGAGGCTGGGCGCGTCCACCAACTCCTGCAAGAGCGGCGCCAGGGCGGCTGCACCGCTGGCGCCATCATAAACGAAACCGGCGCTGTCTACGGTTTCTCGGTTTTCGGCCGTATCATGCGCCACGACGCAGTTGCCAAAAGCCATGGCCTCCACGAGCGCCGGGTGAGTGCCGCCAACGCCGGAAGTTTCGACAAATAGATAGGCGTTCGATGCCAATTCCCAGTAACCTTCACCAAAGCAATAGCCGGTGAAGATCACGCGGGGGTCGCGAACCGCTTTCAAGCGTGCGATGTACTCCTCCGCGTAGGGCGCCTCGCCGACAATGACGCACTTCATGTCGGTGCGCAGGGTTTGAAACGCTTGCACCAGGTGATCGGCGCAGTTTTCGGGCACCAGGCGCCCCACGAACAAGACATAACGTCGCGGCTCGAGTCCCCATTGGGCCAACTGCGGGCCGGGGGCGCGGATAGGTAACTCAGCGCCATAGGCAATGTAAGGCGAATCCGCGTTGTACGTGTCGCGATAGAACTGCTGCACCACACGGCTGTCGGTTAGAAAGGCATTGGGCAGGATCGTGGCCATCCGCTCGGCAAACTGAATGTAGCGCTTGGCCAGCGGCGGCCACTTGGCGCGCTTCCAGTCCAGGCCATCTACATTGAGGATGCTGGTTTGGCCGGCCAGGCGCGGAATCCATGAAACCACGCTGTTGCCAGCAATGAAATAGAGCACAATGTCATACCCCTGCCCCAAGGCATGCAAACTGGAGAGGAAGGAATGAACAATCGTGTCCAGGTACTTGTTCTTGACAGTTGGCAGCTTGACGAGGCGCATCCCCTTGTAGGTTGGCTGATCATAGTCTACGTGATGGCTGCGGCAATAGACCGTCACCTCATGGCCGCGGGCCACCAGGCGACTGCCGAGCTGCTCAACGCACGTCTCAAAGCCACTGTAGCTTGCCGGCACACCCCGCGTACCGAGCATAGCAATCTTCATGCGAACAACACCTTCTCTCCTCATCCGGCTGCAGGCGCCGGTAATCGGTTGGGCAAGAAAAACAAGCCGGTCTATTTTGCCACCAGGTGGCTGCTTCGTCAAGATGGCGCGCGGCGCGTAACCCAAATCGGCCCCGCCCAGGCCATATGTCCGTCCACCTGCGTCAAACGGACATAATAGGCGTGTGTGCGTGCCGTGGGCTGGTTGTCCACGGCCTCCAGCACCGCGCTTGCTGTCCCGTCCAACGCAGCCTGGTAAATCGTCGTCGCGTCGCGCAGCAGTTCAAAACGGGCCAGGGCCGCGGTTCCCCAGGCATGGGCCACAAAGCGCGGCGGCGCAGACGCGGTGATCTCGGCGCCCATCCATTGCCCGTCAGCCTGAAAATCGAGGATGATGCGCAGCCCCGTCGTGCCGATGACGCGCCGCGCTTGTAGGGCTTCCCAGATCGCCTCGCGCGTGTTGGCTTGCGCAAAGATGCCAAGCAGGCCGGCCGGTTCACCGTGCGCGCCAGGCCCAAAGCCGGGGTGCCCGCTGTGGTCATCGCCGGAAGCCATCAGCCCGAGATGCAAGCCCTGGCGCAGGGCATCTTGCACAAAACCTTTGCGCCCCTTGAAATCCGGGCCGGCCAGCTCCTCGTTTTCGCAGTGCCCATGAACCGAATAGGTCTCCACCAGACGCTCCAGGTCAGCGGGGGGCGGGAACGCACGCCAGTCAATCTCAGCCTGGCCGCCATCGAAAGTCCCGCGCAGGCCGCGCGTGTGATGGGCGATGGTCATGACGACCGCGCCGCTGCGCCGCAGCGCGGCCCATAGGCCGGCCGGAGTGTCCGTTCCGGGCGCAGTGCGCCGAATGATGGGCGCCTCATGGCTTTTGAAGTAGACGCAGCGATGCCCGTGCACCCAGTGCGTCCATTCGTAAGCCACCACGGTGGAAAATTGACCAGGTTCGTTGAAACGATTGGTGACGCGCTTGGACTCGGCCCATTCGGCGTCATCGAGCATATCGTCATGGTCGGTCAAAGCGGCAAAGTCCAGGCCAACCACGTCACGCGCATAGCGATAATAGTCGTCGGGTACGCCGCCGCCGTCGGAACGCGCGGTGTGGCCGTGGATGTCGCCCCAAAGCAGCTTGAAGGGCGGATCGCTATCCGTGACCAAGACCGGGTTGCCCGCGCCTGCCAGGCCTGCGGACGCCTGTGCGTCGAACGAGAGGACGCCGGCCGCGCGCGGCGTCACGCTGAACGTCTTGATGCCGCCGTCGGCCGCCGTCAGGGTGACAGACGTTGGCGCTGATACTCGTGGGCCGCTGGTGCGCAGCCTGATCGCGCCCCGAAAATCGCTGACCACGTTCTTGTAGAAATCGAGTACGGCCAGGCGCACGTTGAACGGCTGACCGGTGCGCGCCTGTGAGGGTGCGGCCAGGTAGATCTCCGCCGGCGCGCCCGGCACGGTGGTGATGGTGGGCGCGGCGCTGAGTAAGCGGAACTTATTGTTGCCATCCACATCGGACGCCACATGAAACGCAATGCCGGCCGCGGCGGTGCGCTGCACACGTGCGCCCGGCGAGCCGCGTCGGGTGTCGCCGTAGATCAGGGTAATCGTGTCGTTGGCCTGCAGTTCACCTTCAGCCAACAAGATGTGCAGACCACGCGCCAGCTGCTCCAATTTGACCCGCGCCGGCAGGCGGCTTTGCCAACTGACCGTCGTGAAGCCGGCCCCTTGCGGATCGCTCACCTGCGGGGGCGACCACCAGTCATTGACTGGCAGGCCAGGCGGAATGATGAAACGGAAGCGGCCGCCAGTCTTCATGCCGTGCGGTCCGATGACGAACGTCACGCGCAGGGTGTAGTGGCGCATAACCACCAGGCCCTCGTTTGGCTCAATCGTGATGCGGCCCTCGCCGTCGTAATTGGGCGGCGGTGTGGGCGAGGGAGACGGCGCGGGCGGCGCGGTCTGCGTGTCCAGCGGCAGCGCCAGCACGCGCGCGGCGGACAGCATGCGCCCCAACAGGAGGCTGTCCACGGCCACCACCGCGCCCAATTTGAGAAAATCACGCCGCGTCACGGCGGCCATGCCGCATGCCGTATGCTGATCATCCATCGGTGGTTAGCCTCGCCTTGCCCGGCGGTAGATTTCCAGCGTTTCCTGCGCGCAGCGGCGCCAGGTAAATTGCGCGGCGCGCGCTTGTCCCTGCTGGCTGAGCTGCGCGCGCAGCGCTGGCGTAGCCGCAACCTGGCGCAGCGCCTTCGCCAGCCCACCGACATCGGTGGGGTTCATGGTCAGCGCGGCATCGCCCACCACCTCGGGCAGCGAGGCCGCATTGGAGCAAATCACGGGCGCGCCGCAGGCCATCGCTTCGAGGGGCGGCAGGCCAAAGCCCTCGTAAAGCGACGGGTAGACGAAGGCCAACGCGTCGCTGTAGAGGGCAGGCAGATCGGCGTCTTCCACGTAGCCAGGAAAGTGCACCACGTCCATCAAGCCGGCCTGCTGCACGGCGGCGCGTCGGTCGCGCTGGCCGAGACGCTGGGCAGCGTGGCGGCCACGCTGTGCATCAACCCGGCCGAGACCACGTGCGTCGGCCTGGAGATCAACGCCAACCACATCCGCTCGGTGCGGGGCGGCTACGTCACCGGCGTCGCCCGCCCGCTGCACCTGGGCAATTCGACCCAGGTCTGGGACATTCGCATCCATGATGAGCAGGAGCGGCT
>JBGAVB010000077.1:0-9126 GCA_044228345.1 Anaerolineae bacterium
GGCTGTGCAGGTAGTTGAGCGCCTCACAGATTTGCCCCAGCCACTGCATCACCTCATCAGGCATCAAGCGGCCGCGGCTGCGCAGCAGCTCGGACAGGTTCATGCCTTCGACGAAATCCATCACCAGGTATTGCGTGCCCTGCGCGGTGATAAAATGGTCAATCACGCGCGGCAAATTGGGGTGGCGCAGGCGGGCGAGCACCTTGGCCTCCTGCTCGAACTGGGCCTGCGCATCAGGCGTGGCCAGGGTGTTTTCTTTCAGCGCCACCCACTGGGCCAGGCGCATGTCCCAGGCCTTGTAGACCGCGCCCATGCCGCCTTGACCCAGCATACGGTCAAGACGATAGCGATTTTCAACAATGGAACCAGGATCTAAAGGCATCTTTTGTTCTCCCATCTCACCGGGCTTTCGCCAGGTCATTGCAGCGAGGGGTGCTATGGGTTACTTCTGAATTCGTTCGCAGTTCGTGACCAGTTTCGTTACCGATTTGCGACTGCTCGACTCGAGCGGCGCCTCGCTGGGGCTGAATGCGCGGCGATGAACGAGGGGGGCTGGTCAGGCGTAGGCGGGTTGTCGGCGAACTGTCCCAGCACAGGCAGTTGTGCAAGAACATCGAGATACCACCACCAGCGCTGAGGCGGCGTGATCGTGGTCTGGCGACGCTGTGAGAGGTCAACAAAGCGCGCGAGTTCGCGACTAAACGCCGCCGCCTGGCTTAGCAAACGCTGATCAGCCGCGGCTAATGCCTGTCTCTCCAGAGTAGTAAGCGTCGGCTGCAGATCGGCGAGCCGGTCACGTAACAACAGCATTTCCAGGTGTTCGGCGCCACTGACATCAGGGAATTCAACGTCTGTTGCATACTGCACTACTAGATCATTCATGCCATAGCTCCTGCAGGCGGCCGAGGTGCGAATACGCCGGATCGGCCAGATAAGTGGTCGGGTCGCGCAGCGGAAAGGCGGTCTCCATCACGCCATCCATTCCGATCATGACCAACCACAGCCGCTCCTCTACCGGGGCAACCACAGTTGGGTATGAATGGTCTTGAAAAGTATACACATACAACTGGGCGTCTTGGTTCAGCATAATGGAGATAATCACAGCATTATACTCATCCAGGCTGGTCCCGACAGGAAGATGTCCTAATCGGATTCGCTTGGTCAAATGAGAAGCGGCCTTGCCAGCCTTCCATCGAATCGGCATCAAGGCTTGACGTACTGCCTCAAGTACGTGAGACACATCAGCATCTCGCATTGCCAGGCTCCGCGTGCTGCAGTCAGTTTACAAATCCTATTTTACCACAATGGTTGGCGCCTGTCGAAACCATGTGGAATTCTGGGGCCAGCGTGCTTTTCACCGGCGGGCAGGTTGTCAACGGCGGCGATGGTAAAAGAAAAAGCGCCGCCCTGGGTTGGCGACGCCTGACTGGTATTAGTTGTGCGGGGAGAGGACAGTCGCTAGAAGATACCCAACTCTTCTTTTGCGTCCTCGCTCATCATGCCCGGATTCCAGAACGGCGTCCACACCAGGTCAATGTTGACTTCTTCCAACTCTGGGAACGCTTGGTGAACATAACGCTGCGCGTCGCCCAAGATCATCGGCCCGGCCGGGCAGCCAGGGCTGGTCAAGGTCATCGAAATCGTGGCGGATTTGTCTTCCACGGCAATATCATAAATTAGCCCCAGGTCCACGATGTTCAACATGAGTTCTGGGTCTTTGACGTTGATTTTCAGTACTTCTCGGATTTCTTCAGGCGTTGGCATGATTTTCAAGTTCCTTGTCTACAGTTTTTCCGTTTTGTCCTGCGCTAATCCAGCATTTCCACGAGTACACTGTCTTGTTCAACCTTAACGGTGTAGGTGGGAACCGGTTCGAAGGCAGGCATCTTGGTCGCAAGCCCCGTGCGCACATCGAAACGCGCGCCGTGTCGTGGGCACTCGATCTCGCTGCCCAGCAGGTCGCCCTCCACCAGGTTGCCCCCATCGTGCGTACACAGGTCTTCGATGGCGTAGAAAGCGCCGTTGACGTTGAACACGGCCACGGCCACGCCGTCAATCTCGACCAATTTCTTTCCGCCCAGCGGGATGTCAGTCTGGGCGGCCACTTTTACGAACTTTGCCATAGGTGCTTGCCAGCACTCCTCTCTCTTACCGTCCGATTCGCTGCATGCTACTCGTCCATGTCTTCCAGGCCCCACACCCCTGCCTTCATCACCTTCAGCGGCAAGAGCGCACACTTCAGGCGCACCGGGCCGATTTCGATGCCGAGCAGGTCAAGGACATTCTCTTTGGTCCACTGCTTCAGGTCATCCAGGGATGCGCCAATAATCTCATCCATCAACATGGAGGCCGAGGCCTGGCTGATGGCGCAGCCCTTGCCGCGGAACGCGGCATCTACGACCTTGCCGTCGGCGATCTTCAGGTCAATGGTGATATCATCGCCGCAAAACGGGTTGGCGTCATGATGGGTGATGTCAGGTTCTTCGAGGCGCCCGTAGTGATGCGGGCGCCGATAATGCTCCAGAATTTCGGCCCGGTAGAGTGCGTCCATGCCAAGCTCCTACAGTGCGAACATCTCCTTGGCCTTATCCAAGGCGGTCACTAACTGGTCTACCTCAGCAGCCGTGTTATACAGATAGAAGCTGGCCCTGGCGCTGGCAGGCAGGCCATAGCGTTCGTGCAGCGGCTGTGCGCAATGATGGCCGGCGCGAATGGCGATGCCTTCGCCGTCGAGAATCGCGGCCAGGTCGTGGGGGTGAATGTCGCCCAACGTAAAAGCCACCACGCCGCCGCGGTGCTCAGCGGCCGGGCCAAGCATGCGCAGCCCTTCTACCTGGCTCAACTGCTGCATGGCGTAGGCCACCAGGCGGTGTTCATGGGCCTGGATCTGGGACATGCCCAGGTCGCTCAAGAAATCAACCGCCGCACCCAACGCGATGGCTTCGGCAATGGCCGGGGTGCCGGCCTCGAACTTCCAGGGCAGCGTGTTCCAGCGCGACGCGTCCAAATGCACTTCTTTGATCATGTCGCCGCCGCCCATGAAGGGTGGCATGGCGTCCAGCAGCTCGCGGCGGCCGTAGAGCACGCCAATGCCGGTCGGCCCGCACATCTTGTGCCCGGAGAAGGCGAGAAAGTCCGCGCCCAGCGCCTGCACATCCACGGGCAGGTGCGGAACGCTCTGCGCGGCATCCACCAGCGCGAGCGCGCCCACGGCATGCGCCGCCGCCGCCAACTCCGCGGTCGGATTGATGGTGCCCAGGACGTTGGACATCGCGGTGAAGGCAAAGAGCCGGGTGCGCGGCGTCAACAGGGCGGGGAGCAACTCCAGGCGCAAAAAGCCTTCGTCATCTACGGGTACGTAGCGCAGCGTGGCGCCTGTGCGCTGACAAGCCAGCTGCCAGGGTACGATGTTCGAATGATGCTCCATCTCCGTGATGAGCACTTCATCGCCCGGCTTGAGGTTGGCGCTGCCCCAACTGTACGCCACCAGGTTGATCGCTTCGGTGGCGTTACGCGTCCAAATGATTTCTTTGCTGCTGGCCGCGTTGATGAAGCGCGCCACTTTGGCGCGGCTGCCTTCGAACGCCGCAGTCGCTTCTTCGCTCAGTGTGTGGACGCCGCGGTGCACATTGGCGTTGCCGTGTTCATAGTAGGCTGCAAGCCGATCAATCACCGCGTGCGGTTTTTGTGAACTGGCTGTGCTGTCCAGGTAGATCAACGGCTTGCCATGCACCTGGCGTGTGAGGATGGGAAACTGAGCGCGCACGGCTTCCACATCGTATGGCTGCGTGGCGGCGGCGTTCACCCTGCCACCTCATCTACCGGCACGAATCCATAGCCGCGCGCGTCCGGCAACACAATCCCATACTCCTGCGCCAGGCGCTGGCGTCGCAGTTCAGTCACCGCGTTCTTGACGGTGGTCAGCCCCAACGTTGCGCAGCGCAGCCGCGTGGCCGCAATCTCGCGGCCGAGCAGCTCTAGGATGACATCTTGCGGCGTCTCTTCGATGTCGGCGAGAGTCTTGTTTTCGAACATTTCCATCACCATGGAAGTGGCCGCCTGGCTAATGGTGCAGCCCGCGCCCTCGAAGCTCAGCGCGCTGACGTGATCATGCTCATCGGTCTTCAAATAGACCGTGATAATGTCACCGCAGCCAGGGTTGCCGCCCTGCATCACCACATCAGCCGGGTCGGTTGGCCCGTAGTGACGCGGATCTTCGTAATGTTCTAAGATGAAATCTATTTTTGCTTGCCGATCCACGGCATACCTCTTTACTGCAAGAAATCGAACCACGAACAGCGGGCCGATTTTACTGCGATTGATGAAAAACGGCAAGACTTCCAAAGCCTGGTAGACTGCGGAAGTCTTTTTGCACTAGCGTTCGATCGGCACGCCGACCAGGTTGCCCCATTCGGTCCAACTGCCGTCGTAGTTGCGCACATGGGGATAGCCCAACAGATAAGTCAGCACAAACCAGGTGTGCGATGACCGTTCGCCGATGCGACAGTAGGCGATGACGTTGTCATCGTCCTTGAGTCGCTGCTCTTCTTCATATATGGCGCGCAGCTCGTCGGCCGTCTTGAATGTGGCGTCGGCGTTGGCGGCCCGCGCCCACGGAATGTTCCGCGCGCCCGGGATATGGCCGCCGCGCAGCGCGCCTTCCTGTGGGTAGGCCGGCATGTGCAGCAGTTCGCCCGAATACTCGCCCGGCGAACGCACATCCACCAGCGGGCGCTGTTGGCGCACGTGCTCAAGCACCTGCTCACGCGTGGCGCGAATCTGATAGTCGGCCCGCTCTGGCGCTTTGTAGGTGGTTGGCGCATAGCTCGGCGTCTCGCGCACCATCGGTCTGCCTTCGGCTTCCCACTTGGCGCGGCCGCCGTCCATCACCCGCGCGTTGGTGTGGCTGAATAGTTGGAACACCCAGAACGCATAGCAGGCCCACCAGTTGTTCTTGTCTCCGTAGAAAACCACGGTGGTGTCGTTGCTAATTCCATGCTGGGCCATCAGCGCCTCGAACTGGCCGCGCCCCAGGTAGTCACGCGTCAGCGGATCATTCAAATAACGCTGCCAGTCAATCTGGATGGCGCCAGGAATATGCTTGATGTCGTACAGCAGAATGTCTTCGTTCGATTCAATCACGCGCACCGAGGGATCGTCCAGGTGTTGCGCGACCCATTCGGTGCTGACAAGCACCTCCGGGCGGGCGTAGCCTTTATCGCTCATAATCATCTCCAGTCTAGAGTTTTCAGATGCCAATGCGCTGACCAATGGCCGCTTCCAATTTTTCGCGCACGCCTTCCAACGGAATACGCGCCAGCACTTCCTCAAAGAAACCAGCCACGATCATATGCTCGGCTTGCTCTTTGTTGAGGCCGCGACTCATCAGGTAGAACAGGTATTCAGGCTCGACCTGTGACACTGTCACGCCGTGCGTGCAGCGCACATCATCGGCCGAGATTTCCAGGCCAGGCACGGAATCGGCGCGCGCCTGTTTGCTCAGGATAAGGTTCTGATTCTTCTGATAGCCATTGGTTTTCTGCGCATTGGGTTCCACACGAATCATGCCGCGCCAAACCGCGTGCGCCCGGTCCCGCAGCGCGCCCTTGTACAGCAGGTCGCTGACGGTGTTCGGCGCCACATGGCGCTGGTAGGTGTCCAGGTCAATATGCTGGCGGCCGGCGGCAAAGAGCACGCCCAGCATCTCGCTCGACGCGCCGGCGCCCATCAGATCGGCCTGCTGGAAGGTCTTGGTCAAGCGGCTGCCCAATTGACTGGTGACCCAGCGCACGTGCGCGTCGCGACCGACCACGGCGCGCTCGCGCGAGAAATTGTAGACATGGCTGCCCCAACTTTGCAGGCTGATGTAGTTGACGCGCGCCGCGGGTTGGGCGATGATTTCAACAATACCGCTGTGAAAGTCCTGGCTGTCTCGCTCCTGTAAGGAGACCATTTCTTCCAGATAAGTGACCTCGGCCCCGGCTTCGGCAACAATGATCGTGTGCGAGAAATTGCCGACGCCCGCTTGATCCAGGGCAATCAGTCCCTGCAAAGGGGTGTCAATCGTCACGCCGCGCGGTACATACAGAAAGGTGCCGCCGTTCCATAGAGCCGCGTGCAGCGCGGCGAATTTGTCATCGTCGGGCAGCACTACGGCTTCGGACATGAAATACTTCTGCACCAGGTCGGGATGCTCTCGCACTGCGGTGTGCAGATCGCAGAAGATGACGCCCTTGGCTTCGAGGTCCGGGCGCAGGCTGGAGAAAAGCAGATCCGCATCGCGATGCACGATCGCCCCAGCGTTCGTGCTCAACGTCGCCAGTTCCGCTTGAATGGCGCCTGGCAGATCGGTCTGTTTTGCCACGCGCACGTCACGCTCCGGCGCGAACGGCTGCACCGTATCCAGCTTGAAGCCGGTGAGGCGTGTGCGGCGCCAGGTTTCTTCGATGCCCGTGGGCATCGGAATCTCTTCGAAAAAGCGCCAGGCCAGCAGCCGCCGGTCAAGCATCCAATCCGGCTCGCGTTTGTGCGCGGCCAGCGTCTCCACCGCTTCGCGGCTGATGCTCATCGGAATAGTTAATTCTTTCGTTATTGCCGTCACAGGTTGATTCCTCTTAATCGTCTTGTTGCCTTCACCGCTGGCCGCTCGATCTGCCAATCGCGGAAACCGGGCTTTTGCGTAAAACCCGGTTTTCTCTCAGCCACCGCGGCCGGCCCTGGCTTGGGCTGCCATGGGCCGCACGACATGGTCGTTGGCGCCGAGCGCGCTAACCGATCGAACCTTCCATCTGCAATTGGATGAGGCGGTTCATTTCGACCGCGTATTCCATCGGCAGTTCTTTGACCATCGGCTCGATGAAGCCGGCCACGATCATGGCCGAAGCCTCGTCTTGGCTCAGCCCGCGGCTCATCAGGTAGAAGAGCTGTTCTTCGCCAATTTTGCTCACTGAGGCCTCGTGGCCCACCTGTACATCGTCTTCATCAATCTCGATGTACGGATAGGTGTCCGAACGAGACTCTTCATCCAACAGCAGTGCATCGCACACGACGTTGGACTTGGAACGAACCGCACCCTTGGCCACCTTCAGCAGACCACGGTACGACGCGCGGCCGCCGTTCTTGCTGATGGATTTTGAGATAATGCGACTGGTCGTGTCAGGCGCGCCGTGCACCACCTTGCCGCCCGCGTCCTGATGTTGGCCCTTGCCCGCAAACGCAATCGAGAGGATTTCGCCGTGCGCCCGCGGCCCCACCATGTAGACCGCCGGGTATTTCATCGTCACCTTAGAGCCAAGATTGCCATCAATCCACTCCATGCGCGCATCTTCATGCGCCATGGCGCGCTTGGTCACCAGGTTGTAGACATTGTTCGACCAGTTCTGAATCGTGGTGTAGCGGCAGCGGCCGCCTTTCTTCACGATAATTTCGACGACCGCGCTGTGCAGGCTGTCGCTGGAGTAGATCGGGGCTGTGCAGCCTTCGACGTAATGGACGTAAGCGCCTTCATCGATAATGATGAGCGTGCGCTCGAATTGACCGGAGTTCTTGGCATTGATACGGAAGTAGGCTTGCAGCGGAATGTCCAGCGTGACGCCCTTCGGCACATAGACGAACGAACCGCCTGACCAGACCGCGCTGTTGAGTGCGGCGAACTTGTTGTCAGAAGGCGGGATAATCGTGCCAAAATACTCTTTGAAGACGTCCTCATGCTCACGCAAGCCGCTGTCCGTGTCCAAGAAGATAACGCCCAGCTTTTGCCACTCTTCGCGCAGCGAATGATAGACGACTTCCGATTCATATTGCGCGCCTACGCCAGCCAGGAAATTACGTTCGGCCTCTGGAATACCGAGACGGTCGAACGTGTTCCGGATGTCGGATGGCACATCAGCCCAACTCTTGCCCTGCTTTTCGGATGGGCGCACGTAGTAGAAAATGTTGTCGAAATCAATCCCGCTCAGATCTGCGCCCCAGTTTGGCATCGGTTTGGATAAGAAGATGTCGAGTGACTGATGCCGGAATTGGCGCATCCAGTCGGGTTCATTCTTGAAGTCCGAGATGGTGTCAATCAACGCATGGTTCAGGCCGCGACCGGACTTGAAGGCGTATTTCTCAGGATCGGAGAAACCGTACTGATACTCTTGCTTAACGTCATCGAGTATCGCGCGATCGGATTCAGTTGCCATCGGTAAAACCCCTCTCTGATTAGAATTAGTCGTGATGCGTCAGGTACGCGGCGATGTCTTCGCCGAAGCGCTCGCGCACCCAGTCATAACCACGCGACTCCAGGTCCAAAGCCAGCTCTGGTCCCCCTGAAAGCACAATGCGGCCGTTGAAGAACACATGCACGAATTCTGGTTTGATGTAGTTGAGCAAGCGTTGGTAGTGGGTGATGACCAGCGCGCCCATGTTCGGGCCAATCAGCTTGCTGACGCCTTCGGCGACGGTGCGCAGCGCGTCAATGTCAAGGCCAGAGTCGGTCTCGTCAAGGACGGCGATCTTGGGGCTGAGCATTGCCATCTGCAGAATTTCCACGCGCTTCTTTTCGCCGCCCGAGAAACCATCGTTGAGATAGCGGTTGGCGAACGCGGACTCAATCCCCAACAGCGCCATCTTCTCGCGCATGTCCTTGCGGAATTCCTTCATCGGCATCAGGTTGGAGCCGATCAGACCCTGCTTCTTCTCTGAAGGAGCCGGTTGGTCGGTGAAGCCGCGGATGTTGCTAACGGCGGTGCGCAGGAAATTGGCCAGGCTCACACCTGGAATGGCGGTGGGATACTGAAAGGCGAGGAAAAGCCCAGCCTTGGCGCGTTCGTCAGGCTCCATCTCCAGCACACTCACGCCGTCCAGCAAAATGTCTCCCTCGGTGACGACATAATGCGGATGCCCCATGATGGCATAGGCCAGGGTGCTCTTACCGGAACCATTCGGGCCCATCAGGGCATGGGTCTCGCCCTGACGCACTGTCAAGTTGACACCCTTGAGAATTTCCTTGTCTTTGACGGTTACATGCAAATCTTTGATAACTAATTCGGACGTCATATGTGGCAAAAAAGCCCCTTTCTTTGATTCGTTACGTTTCTTGTTTCGTTCAGTTCGCAATTTGCGTATCAAGTTGAATCGTGGACG
>JBGAVB010000078.1:0-9078 GCA_044228345.1 Anaerolineae bacterium
GCCCTGCGAGGGGGCTTGCTCATTGGGCGCGGCGGATGCGCTCGATTTCACGTACGAGGCGCTCAAACCACGGCCGCGCGTTGCTCAGGTCACGATTGCGCGCCATGTCTTCCAGGTGCGCACAGAGGTAGGTCACCCGGTGCGCACCGAAGCTGCCGCCGGTGCCTTTCAGGTTGTGAGCCGCGGTCTGGACTGCTGCGGCATTTTGGTTCTCCAACCCCACCTGCATGTCGTGTGCATGAGGTGGCAGGTCGTCAATGAACTGTTGAATGATGCCTTTGAGCACCTCAGCCTGGCCGGGGGTATCGTCGCAGATGGCCCGCAGCTCGTCCAGCGCCTGGGGATCGAGGGGCGGCGCTTCCATATATTGGCGCACCACGCGTCGCAGCTCTTCGATCTTGAACGGTTTGCTCACGTAGGCGTCCATGCCCGCAGCCAGGCAGCGTTCGCGGTCGCCAGCCAGCGCGCCTGCGGTCAACGCAACAATCGGAACATGCCCGCCGTGGGTAGACTCGAACGCACGTATCTGTTCGGTCGCGGCAAATCCATCCATCTCCGGCATGTGCACATCCATCAAGATCAGATCATACGGTTTGTTCATCGCCGCGCGCACGGCCATCAGTCCATTGGTCATGACGTCGGCCTGATAACCCAAGCGGTTGATGACATGAAGGACCAGTTTTTGGTTGACCGGGTTGTCTTCGGCCAGCAGGATTGCTAAGCCCGTCGCCTGTGGTGAAGGATCAGGGGGCAGCGTGACAGCAAGCGCGCCCTGACTGCCCGGTTTCGGAGGGTCGCCCAGGATGGGGCCATCAGTCGGGTTCACCTCTGCGGGGAATGTGGTTTCAGCCGCCGATTCTGCAACCTGTTTGCTAAAACCGACCGTGAACCAGAAAGTGCTGCCGATAGTTGGTTCGCTTTCCAAACCGAGCCGACCGCCCATCAACTCAACCAACTGCTTGCTGATGGCCAGTCCTAACCCGGTGCCGCCATACTTGCGCGTCGTGGTGCCATCGGCCTGCACAAAACTCTGAAAAATCATTTTCTGCTGTTGGGGGGTGATGCCGATGCCGGTGTCAGAAACCGCAAAGCGTGTGACGACATGCGTCTCGGTTTCTTGTTCGCGCGTCACGCGCACAACGACTTCGCCATGCCCGGTGAATTTGATCGCATTGCTCACCAGGTTGGTCAACACCTGACCCAAACGGATCGGGTCGCCGCGGACATGGGTGATCACGTCGCGATGAATGATGGTGTTCAGTTCCAGGCCTTTGCTGCGCGCCTGTTGGGCCAGAAGCTCAACCACATTTTCCACAACACTTTCTAGGTCGAACTCGATTTGTTCCAAGTCAATTTTGCCCGCTTCGATCTTAGAAAAATCAAGAATGTCATTGATGATCGTAAGGAGCGTTTCCGCGCTGCGCCGCGCCGCGTTGACATAGTCGAGCTGGGTGGGCGTCACCTCGCTCGTGCGCAGGAGGTCTAGCATGCCCATGATGCCGTTCATGGGGGTGCGGATCTCATGGCTCATGTTAGCCACGAACTCCCTCTTGAGGCGCGCAGATTCCAAAGCTTTGTCGCGAGCCTGCAGCAGCGCGCGTTCGGCCTGCTCGCGTTCAAGCAGGCGCGCGTACGACTCAGCGACGCTGCGCACAGCGGTGATCTCTTCAGGCAGCCACGTGCGTTCATAGCGCTGTTCGTCCAAGCCGATGAAACCGGCGAACTGGTTATTGACCGAGAAAACAACAATCAGCACGGCCTGAACACTTTGAGGGCGCACCAGCCTCTGAAGTTCCTCGGGCAAATGTTGGGTCACGGACGCAATCACCATGCCGTGTTCCTTCAGAATTTGCTGCCAGGAGGGGATCACTTCTTCTAGCGCAACGTGCTGCAAGCGATCGAGCTCGGGCTGAATACCCGGCGCGCACCACTCATGGGTATTATCAAGCAGGTGATCTTGTGCATGATAGCGGAAAATGTAGGCGCGTGAGGCATCGAGCGTGCTTCCCAAACGGCTTAGCACCTCATTCATCGCATGCACACCGCCGTTCAGCAACAGCTCGGACATCTCGACGTGCGCCGCTGTCAGTTCGAGCAGATGCTGCTGACGGGCAACGGTGCGTTTCTGCTCCGTCACGTCGCGGAAAATACCCCGCGCGGCCAGCAATTGACCCTGCTTACTCGCCGGTGTGACATTGCCCTGCACCATCACGCGGTCACCGTGGCGCGTAACGAACAATGTCTCGATATCCCGCGTCAATTGCCCTTGCGTCGCTGCCTGAAACACCGGCTCACACTGCGCCCATGATTCTGGCGCAACCACATCGCGCAAGCGAAGAGGGGACACAGCATCACGCGTATAATCCAGAGTACGCAGCCAGGCCTCATTGACAAATTGGAATTTGCCGTGGCTGTCTACAATCTGTATGAGATCGGTCGCGTTCTCGAACAAATCACGAAAATGCTGTTCGCTCTCCCGCAGGGCCGTCAGTGAACTCTGCGCCAAGCGGTTGGAGCGCCAATAACTGAAGATGGTCACAGCGCACAGGGCTAACATGAGCATCGCGGCTTGAAGGAGGTCGGTCAGGCTAAAAGCGCCCTGGGCGCCGTAGAAAAGCCAGCTTGCGGTGTCAAGCTGCAGCCGCCACTCGATGGCGGCCAGGAGATTGAAGATGGCAAAACAAGTCACCGTAATGGCGACAAACCAGCGGGGCGGGAGGAATTGGCCGGCTGTCAAGATGGGAATGACATACAGAAAAATAGCAGGGCTGCGCGCGCCGCCCAGCACATAAATGCCCCCAGTGAAGAAGATCACACTGAGCAACACCAGGATGCTGACACGCGCCTTCTCGAACGGCTGGTGGCGGCCCACGCGCCACATGACGGAATAGGCCGACATCGTGGCGACCACAATGATCGTGCCCATCAAGAGCTGGCTGTAGTTGTGCAAAATGAGGCCAAGAACACCCATGATGACATAGATCAGGGCCAGATTGCCAAACTGAATGACGAAGAAGGCATCCCAGGTAGACTGGTCACTGCTCTCATTTGGCATAGAGGTAATGCTCCCAAGCGGCCTGAACCCCCCATCGGAGGAACGCCCCGGGTTGGCTTGAATGGATCATACGGGGCAAGGGAAGATGAATGATTCTGCTTGCTTGTCTAATCAGTTTACCATAGGACAGGGTATAATGAAAAGCCCACCTCAGTGTTGAGGTGGGCTTTCGCTCCATTCGGGTTTCCGATGGCCGGGTAGCCATCGAAAAGCGGTTGATGTTAGAAGTCCATACCGCCGCCGCCCTGGGGCGGCATGGCCGGGGCCTTTTCCTTTTCAGGAATGTCGGTAATCAGGGCTTCGGTGGTCAAAATCATGGCGGCGATCGAAGCCGCATTCTCCAAGCCGCCGCGCGTCACCTTGGCCGGGTCAATGATGCCTTCCTTGACCATGTCGACGTAGGTTTCGCTCATCACATTGTAACCAATGCGTGAATTGCCTGCAGCCGTTTGCGCACGGCGCACATTCTCTACCACGACGGCGCCATCCTGCCCGGCGTTGACCGCGAGTTGACGCATCGGCTCTTCCAGGGCGCGGCGCAGGAGTTTGATGCCGGTCCGCTCATCTTCGAAGTCAGCCGTCATGCCATCCAGCGCGCTGATCGCGTTCAGCAGAGCCACGCCGCCGCCAGGAACAATGCCTTCCTCAACCGCGGCACGGGTCGCGCTCAACGCATCTTCGACGCGATGCTTCTTTTCCTTGAGCTCGACTTCCGTGCCGGCGCCGACGCGGATGATGGCTACGCCGCCAGCCAGACGGGCCAGGCGTTCTTGCAGCTTCTCCTTGTCATAGTCGCTGGTGCTCTTATCAATTTCCGCCCGAATCTGCTCAATGCGGCTCTTGATGTCAGCAGCTTCACCGGCGCCGCCCACAATCGTGGTGTCATCCTTGGTCGAAACAACCTTATCCGCGCGGCCGAGGTCCACCAGTTGCGTCGTCTCCAGCTTGCGGCCCAGCTCTTCTGTAATCACGCTGCCGCCCGTCAACGCGGCGATGTCCTGCAGCATCGCCTTGCGGCGATCGCCGAATCCTGGCGCCTTGATGCCGATAATGTTAAATATGCCACGCAACTTGTTCAGAACCAGCGTTGCCAATGCTTCGCCGTCTACGTCTTCGGCAATAATCACCAGTTCGCGGCGACCGAGCTGAACAATCTTCTCCAGCACAGGCACGATGTCGGCAGCCGCGGAAATCTTCTTGTCTGTGATCAGAATGTAGGGATTTTCCAGCACCGCTTCCATACGCTCAGCGTTGGTGATGAAATAGGCGCTGATGTAGCCGCGGTCGAACTGCATGCCTTCGACATACTCTGTCTCGAAGAGCAAACCCTTGCTCTCTTCAACGGTGATGACGCCATCCTTGCCCACCTTCTCCATGACGGTGGCGATCAGATCGCCGATCTCACGATCCTGGGCGGAAATGGCGGCGACGCTGGCGATTTCTTCTTTGGTGGTGATTTCAATCGCCTGGTCGCGGATGGCCTTGACGAGTGCGGCGGTGCCCTTCTCGATCCCACGCTTGAGCAGCATAGGATTGGCGCCAGCGGCCACATTGCGCAGACCCTCGTTTACGATCGCCTGCGCCAACACGGTGGCCGTGGTGGTGCCGTCGCCCGCGATATCATTGGTCTTGGTGGCGGCTTCTTTTAGGAGCTGCGCGCCCATGTTCTGATACGGATCGGCCAGTTCGATTTCCTTGGCAACGGTTACGCCGTCATGCGTAACGGTGGGAGCGCCCCATTTCTTGTCCAGGGCCACGTTGCGGCCTTTTGGTCCCAGGGTCGTCTTCACGGCATTGGCCAGGACATCAATGCCAACCTTCAAATTGCGCCGTGCTTCTTCGCTAAAACTAAGCTGCTTTGCCATTCTGCTTTATCTCCTCGTACTCTTGTTTGGATTTTCGCTTTGTCTACTTGCAGGCCATTAGGACTCGAGTACAGCCAAAATGTCGCTCTCACGCAGGATGAGCAACTTCTTGCCGTCCAACTTCACTTCGGTGCCCGCGTACTTGGCGTACAGGACACGGTCGCCGACGCTGGTATCCATCGGGCTGCGGCTGCCGTCTTCATTCAGCTTGCCGGGGCCGGCTGCAATCACCTTACCCTCTTGGGGTTTCTCTTTGGCCGTCTCCGGGAGGATGATGCCGCTGGCGGTGCGCTCTTCCTGCTCGGCGGGCTCCACAACGATACGATCACCCAGTGGTCGAAGCTTCATTTGTTTGTGCCTCCATCATTGATTGGTATGACTGATGTGTAAATGGCTAGATTGGTTTCTCTACACACCTCTTAGCACTCAAATTATCAGAGTGCTAACAGGGCGTCATTTTATCCAAAAGGGCTTGATTGGTCAAATTTGAGATACGAGGTGTGAAGGGAAAATCGGAGATTGAAGACCAGAGAACAGAAATCGGTTTATTCGTCGGGCGCGATCTCGAAGCGAAAGCGCAGTTGAAAACGGCGCAGGAGGCGCAGTACGGGCATGCCCAGAAACAGGATCAGCAGGGCGTTGCCGCCTGCGCGCCACAAATCCCAGGCCAGCGAGGTGACCAGGTAAAATGGGAGATAGCGCTGCAAAAAGCCTCCCAAACCCGAGCCAGGTTGCCAGTAGAGACTGGTCTGTTCAGGGCGCACGATGAACGGCCAGAACCAGAGGTTCATGATGGCGCCAAACAACAGCCCGAGCAGCAATCCCCAAGCGGCTAACAGGATCACTTCACGTCGCGGGCGCCTGGGCCAGGCCGGCACGAACGCGCCGAGCATCCCCACCCAGCCCGTGGCAAACATCTGAAAAGGCAGCCATGGCCCCACGCCGCCGCCCAACAACGCCGACACCAGCAGCGCCAGCGAACCGAGCAGAAAGCCAAAGGTGGCGCCATAGACGTGCCCGGCCAGAATGGGGAGGAAAAAGATGGCGTTGAAACCGCCGGGGCCGGGCAGGGCGCGCAGCACCGCGCTGAACGCGGTCAAAATGCCGAGCACCGCCACGGTACGTGTGTTCATCTGTCCGGCCGACAGATTCAACAGCACCGCGCCCAGGCAAATGACCACCAGCACGATGAGGAAAAAGGGCGCATCGGCCGCGTGCGAAAGCGCGCCGCTGTCGCCGGCCTGCAGCGTATCCAGGTTGAAAAAAGGCGCGATGAACGCCACGACGCCAATCGCGCTCGCGAGGAGCAACACAACGACATTGAGAAAGAAGGGCAGACGCGCCTGCTGCCCCGAATGACTAGACAGCATGAGGCTGTTGCCAGCGCCGTAAGCCGGCCAAGACATCATCCACCGTGAGGAAGGCCGGGTCACGCAGGAGTTTGTTGATTTGCGAGGCAAAGACAAGCGACTCACTCATCGCCATGCGCGTCGGTGCGTCGAGCACCACCTGGCCTTCGGCCAGCAGGATGACGCGGTCGGCGCAGGCCGCCACCAACTCCACATCGTGCGTCGCCATGATGATGGTCTTGCCCGCCTGCCGGTAGTTGCGCAGCAGCTGGACCAGCTCAGACTTGTGCTGATAATCCAGGCCGCGCGTCGGTTCGTCTAGCAGCAGAACTTGAGGGTCCGCGACCAGGATCGCGGCCAGGGCTGCGCGTTGGCGTTCGCCGCCGCTCAGGTCGCGCGGGTATTGCTCGCTCAAATGCGCCAGGCCCAGGCCGGCAAGCAGCGCCTGGTCGGCTGCATGATCGGCCGGCAGAGCATGCCCGTTGCGTGTGAAGGACAACTCCTGCGCCAGGGTGTCTTGAAAAAGGAGCAGGCCGGGGTCCTGCGGCACATAGCCCACGGTTTTGACAATCTCATCCAGGGAGAGCTTACTCGCGTCCACCAGTATCTCCACCGGGCGCTGGCCGCTGCCTGCGCCATAACCATGCGTGGCGCGTGCGGCCACGCCATGGGCGCTGACGAGGCGGACCCGGCCCTGCTTGGCGCGCAAGAGTCCCACCAGTAGTTTCATCAAGGTCGTTTTGCCCGCCCCGTTGCGTCCCATCAACGCCACCAACTCGCCCGGCCGGAAGGTCAGCGACACCCCACGCAACGCCTCGCGGCCCGCGTAGTCATACCAGGCATTCTCGATTTGTACGCTTGGCGTTGTTTTGACGTCTGGCGCGGCAGGCTTGACCTGGCTGGCGGCGCGTGCGGGCGCAGTCGCAGTCGCCAGGTCCAACTGACGCGCAAAGCGGCGCGCCTCCTTGATCGTCAGCGGCAGCGGGCGCCAGCCGAGCGCCTTGCCCAGCGTCACCAGCGGCGGCGTCAGCGGCGTCTGACTCAACACATCATCCGGCGTACCATCCACGATCGGCTCGCCTGCGCCAGGAAAGTAAAGCATTCGATCCACGTACTGCACCACGCGCTCCAGGCGATGCTCCGACAGGATGACCGTCAGCCCCAGGTCTTCATTTAGCTGCCGCAGGGCGATCAGCACTTCCTCGGCGGCCTGCGGGTCGAGCTGGGAGGTTGGCTCATCGAGCACAAGCACCTGCGGGTGCAGCGTCATCACCGCCGCCAGGGCCACGCGCTGTTTTTCGCCGCCCGACAGCGTGGAGACGCGGCGGCCGCGCAGGTGCGCGATGCTGAGCTGATCGAGCACTTCTTCGACCCGCTTACGCATCACGGCCTGCGGCAGGGCAAAATTTTCCAGGGCAAAGACTAGTTCATCCTCAACGGTATCAACGACGAACTGCGCTTCGGGGTCTTGAAACACAAATCCGACCACATCGGCCATGCCGCGTGGCTCCAGACTGACCGGATCGCGTCCCGCCACGCGCACCTGACCGCTGAAGCGTCCGCCGTAGAAATGAGGCACCAGGCCGTTCAAGCAGCGCAGAAACGTAGACTTGCCCGCGCCTGATGGGCCTACCACCAAGACAAACTCTCCCTCCGCAATGTCCAGCGACAGGTTGCGTAACACCGGCGCTTTCTGTTGCGGATAGGCATACGACACCCGCTCGAACTTAATCACCGCTAACCCCACCGCGCGTTTCTGTCATCTTCCTTCTTCCATCTCATTTTCATTTCCCAGGCCTCACGTCTCACGTTTCACGTCTCACGTTTCATGTCTCACGTCTCACTTCCCGCTGCGCGCCTGCTTGTAAGGCTCCTCCACCGGATTGCCTTCCGCCTGCCAGGTCGTAATACCGCCCTTGAGGCTGTAGACTTCCGCAAAGCCTTGCTGCATGAGATAGCCGGCCGCCGCCATGCTGCTGTAACCATGCGCGCAGTAGACCACTGTCGGCGCCGTCTTGTCCAACTCACTGACGGCCCGCGGCAGCGTCGGCATGGGCAGCAGGCGCGCCCCCGCCAGGTGGCCGATAAACTGCTCACCAGAACTGCGCACGTCTACCAGCACAAACGGCTTGCCCGCGGCCTGCTGCGCCACAAGCTCAGCCGGCGTCAACTCCGGCACCTGGATCGGTTCTGGTTCCGGCTCCGGCGCACTGACCGGCCCCCTGACTGGTTCCTCTTGCTTGCCTAAACCCACCGCGCGCTTGATCGCATCGAAAATACCCATCGTTTTGACTCCTTACAAAACCCACACCAAAAACTCGTTCGAATAGACTACAATCCAACAAAACTCTCCAACGGCGCCTCGCGCAGTTTGCTCTCGAGATAACTACCAACTTGACTTGACGCCATGCCGATCAACTCGTGATTATAGTCCTCTCCTTGTGGCTTGCCCATTCGCGGTGAGATCACCCCTCGGCGGCCTCGCGTGCGGCCGTTTCGACCGCCTCGCCTTTGCGGCGCGCAGGCATCAGCAGCGCCGGCGCGATCAGCAGCGCCAAGGCTGCGCCCAGCCAGGGCTGGAACGACGGCCAGGGCGAGTACGGGGGATAGGGGTAGTAGAGCAGGACGACGCGGTTCGTCAGCCACAGCGCGCCGGTGACGCTCAGCGCCGCAAAAGAGGCCAGGCTCAGCCAGGCGTCGCGCCGACGCCACACCCAACGGCGATAGCGTGTGCGCTGAATTTGCTGTCCCTGCCACCAGAACAGCCAGGCCAACAGCAGCAATCCTGCGATCGTCAACAGCGGCGCCC
>JBGAVB010000079.1:0-1307 GCA_044228345.1 Anaerolineae bacterium
ATCTGTCTCTGTCACGACGCCGACCATAGCGCCATCGCTATCTACGACTGGCAAGCCGCCGATTTTATGCGCCAACAGCATCTCAACCACATCTACGACCGGGGTGTCTGGCGTCACGGTATAAACGTCACGCGTCATGGCATCGCCGACAGTCAACCAGGTGGCAGACCTGGGGTCATACGGGTCCACGGCTGTGGCCATCGAGGCCACGCGCACATCGCCCTGGGTTAAAATGCCGACCAGGTGCCCGTCGTCATCCAGCACCGGCAAACGACGAATTTTCTGGCTTTCCAACGTGGCTGCCGCCTCATCCAGGTCGGCCTCATAATGAATGGTGAGGGCCGGAGAACTCATGATGTCGCGCACAAAATAAGTTGGCACTGTTCGTCTCCTTTGCAGCGGTCCACAGCCAAGTCTATTCAAGATCAAGTCTTAGACGCCACGCGGCGATTCTTGCGGCGGCGCCGGCAACCGAATTTCTGGCAAGGATAATACGAAGGACGAACGGTCATCCACCCTGATCTTTCGTCCTTCGTGTTTGTATACGCCACAGGCCATGTTCCACTGTGCACGACCTGGGCAAGCGAGTCGAACGGCGCTTAGTTCATACTCATGGCTGGCGCCGGTGCCGTCACCAGCGTTGTTTGGCCGGTCATGCGCCGCTCAATCGCACGCGCCAGGCGTCGAATGCCCTCTTCGAGCATGGCTGGCTCTGCATTAGAGAAGTTCAGGCGCATGGTGTTGAGGTGCCCGCCGCTGCGACCTGCGGCATAGAACGCATGCCCAGGCACAAACGCCACCTTCTCTTGCACGGCATCCTGCAACAGCTCTTCAGCATTGATCTCTGGCGGCAATTCCACCCACAAGAACAAGCCGCCGCGCGGGTGTGTCCACTGCACGCCTGGCGGGAAGTAACGCGCCATGGCCGCCAGCATCACATCCCGACGTTCACCGTAAACCTTACGCAAAGTGCGTACATGCTTTTCCAGGAAGCCGTCCTTAGCCACCTCGTACGCAACCATTTGATCAAAAATGCTGCTGTGTAGGTCCATGCCCTGCTTGGCTTGCACGCACTTCTGAATCACCTCCACCGGCGCCACAATCCAACCGAGGCGCAGGCCGGGCGCCAGAGTCTTGGAGAAAGTGCTCAGGTAGATGATATTGCCTTTGAAGTAGCCATGACCATCGCACGCTCGCGACTCAAGATGCTCACAGTCTAGCTGCACCAGACTGGGTAAATGTTCGCCCTCATAGAGCAGCTCGCCATAGGGATCATCCTCAATAATGGGGATGCCGTAACGATCCGC
>JBGAVB010000079.1:1317-9009 GCA_044228345.1 Anaerolineae bacterium
CTGGGTAAATGTTCGCCCTCATAGAGCAGCTCGCCATAGGGATCATCCTCGATAATGGGGATGCCGTAACGATCCGCCAGTTCCACCACTTCCTGCCGGCGCTCCAACGACAGGGTGACGCCGCCGGGATTATGGAAGTTGGGAAGCACGTACATGAACTTGACGCCCGCGCGCAGCGCTTCTTCGAGCAGATCCACCTGCATCCCATCCCGATCAATGGGCACCTCAATGTACTCTGCCTGGTAAGCATTCCAGGCCTGCAGCGCGCCCAGGTACGTTGGTCGCTCGACCAGGATCGTATCGCCGGGATTGATCAGCAGCTTGCCGATCAGGTCAAGGGCCTGCTGCGACCCGGATGTGATCAGGACATTGTCTTCTTTGGCATGGATGCCGTAATGCGCCATCTTCTCCACAATCAGCGAACGTAATGGCCCGTAGCCTTCGGTCGCGCTGTATTGTAATGCCTGTCTGCCCGACTGGGCAAGAACCTTATCGGCCGCGGCCCGGAAGGCCTCGACCGGGAAAAACTCGGGCGCGGGCAGCCCACCCGCAAACGAGATAATATCCGGCTGCTGCGTAAACTTGAGCAGTTCACGAATGATGGAACTGCTCATCCGTTGATTGCGCTGTGCATATCGTCGTTGCCACGGCGTTGTCATAGTTACACTCCTTTGTGTCTATCACACGGCATGTGGGGCGGCAGCGGCCATGCCCCAGATAAAACGCGTCATTTGCCACGCGCACGAATGAGCAAGACGGGACAAGGCGCAGCCTGCAGCACTTTCTCGGCGACGCTGCCGTACACCCAGCGGCTGATCCCACCTCGGCCATGTGTGGACATGACAATCAAGTCTACATGTTCAGATTTGGCAAAATCAGTGATGGCGTCGGGCACGGGGCCATCCAAAATGGCAGTCTGGTACGAGATACCCTTTTCGCGCAGCTCGCCGGATACACCTTGCAAGTATTGCGCGGCCTGGTCACGCAGCCCGGGCAGTTCAGTCACTGCGCCGGAAAGCACCAGGTCAGGCGCAATCAACTGGTAGGGCGAAATGACCACGCGCAGAAGGATCATGTTGCTTTTGAACTCCAGCGCCAGGGCCTCCGCGTGGTGAAGCGCGGCTTCGGCCAGCGCTGAACCATCCAGCGGTACGAGAATGTTCTGATACATTACCTTGTCTCCTGTTATCACAATCGCCAGGCCGTCATGCGTGCAGCGGCATGGCATACTCCGCGCCGCGGCGCAGAGCCACCTTGTTTGGCTCCAGGAAGCGCCGGTTGCGCTCTGGTAGGTGAGCCAGCAACGCTCGATCCAGGGCTTCGAGCGGCAGCAGGTTGGTGGCCTGCAGCAGGGCGCCTAGCATAATGACATTCGTCAATTTTACATTTCCCAGCGCCGTGGCAATCTCATTGCCCGGCACGGGGATCACGTTGATGTCCGCACGCGTCACCGGCCGCGGCACCAACGAACTGTTGTAAATCAGGAAGCCGCCGGGTTTGACCAGCGGTTCATATTTGTCCACCGACGGCAGATTGAGAGCAATCACCGCGTCTGGGTTGCGCACCAGCGGGGCGCCTACTTCTTCATCACCCACCACCACGATGCAGTGCGCTGTACCGCCGCGCATTTCTGGGCCATAGGACGGGATCCAGGTCACCGCTTTGCCTTCATCCATGCTGGCGTAGGCCATCAACTGGCCGGCAAACAAAGCGCCTTGTCCGCCAAAGCCAGAGAAAATGATCGAGAATTCCATCTGATTCACTCCTTTGTGAATATCTGTGTGTGAAGTCCGAATGTGCAGGTTCACTGCCTAGTTCAGACGGGCAACGGCATCTATCACCTTGTAGTCGCCCAGCGGGTAGTAAGGCACCATCTGTTTCTCGATCCAGGTCAGCGCTTCGGCCGCCGTGGTGTGGTTGTTGGTGGGGCAGGATGACAGAACCTCCACCAGGGAGAGTCCCTGCCCGGCTAACTGCGCCTGGAAGGCTGTGCGAATGGCCTTCTTCGTGCGGTTGATCTCGCGCACATTGTGCGTTGAGCGCCTCACCACATACGATGTACCCGGCAGCCCGGCGATCAGCTCAGCGACGCGCAGGGGGTAGCCGGCCAGGCTGACATCGCGACCACTTGGCGACGAGGTGGTGATTTGGCCCGGAAGCGTCGTTGGCGCCATCTGGCCGCTGGTCATGCCATAGACCGCGTTGTTGACAAAGATGACCGTGATCTTCTCGCCACGCGCTGCCGCATGGATGATTTCATTGGTGCCAATGGCCGCCAGGTCGCCGTCGCCCTGGTAGGTGAAGACGACCTTGTCGGGTTGCGTGCGCTTCAGGCCGGTCGCCATGGCGGGCGCGCGGCCATGGGCCGCTTCGGCCATATCCACGTTGAAGTAATTGTAGGCAAAGACAGCGCAGCCGACCGGCGCGACGCCAATGGTGCGCTCACGCACGCCTAGCTCGTCCAGGACTTCAGCCACCAGGCGGTGAATGATGCCGTGCGTGCACCCTGGGCAGTAGTGCGTCAGCACGTCAGTGAGTGAATCGGGGCGCTGGTAAACGACTACCATATCGTCAAGCGCCAGAGTCTGTGTTGTCATGACGTCACCTCCGCCAGGTTCGTCGTCGGGGCAGTTGCCGTGGTCATCTGGCGCAGCGCCGCGCCCGGCTGACCACTGCCGTTATGCTTGAAGCCGTTGGTGTGTCCGTTCGACTTCACCGTGCTGTAGAGCGAGACCAGGGTGTGCAGTGAATTCAAGATTTCGTCCGGCAGGGGGATCGAACCGCCCATGCGGCCATAGAAGTGCACCGGCGCCCGTCCTTCCACAATGGCTTTGACGTCATTGAGCATCTGGCCGGCGTTCATTTCGACCACCAGGATGGCTTTCTTGCCCGCAGCCAACTCGCGCAGGCGATCTTCTGGGTAAGGCCACAGCGTGACTGGGCGCAACAGGCCGACGCGGATGCCCTGCGCCCGCGCCTGTCGGATGGCCGAGGTGGCTACTCGCCCCATCGTACCAAAGGCCACAATCAGATACTCTGCATCCTCGGTCATGAATTCTTTGCTGCGCACTTCATGCGCCTTGATCTCGGCCAGTTTGGCCTGCAAGTGCAGATTGTGTTTCTCCAGCCCCTCCGCCGTCAGGTTGAGCGACGTGATCGAACGATGTGGCCGACCAACGGCCCCACACAGCGCCCAGTCTGGCTTTTCGGTGCGCAGGGGCTTGCTGGGCGGCATCTCAGCCGGCTCCATCATTTGCCCAATGGTGCCATCAGCCAGGATAACGACCGTGGTGCGATAACGATCGGCGAGATCGAAAGCCTCATAGGTCATGTCAACCGCTTCTTGCACGGTGGCAGGCGCCAGCACGATGTTGTTGTAGTCGCCGTGCCCGGCTGACTTCACCATCTGAAAGTAATCTGACTGCGAAGGCTGGATGTTGCCCAAACCAGGTCCCCCGCGCATGATGTCAACCATCACGCAGGGCACTTCGGACCCGGCAATATAAGACAAGCCTTCTTGCATCAGGCTGACGCCGGGGCTTGACGATGAGGTCATGACACGTGAGCCGCCGCAGGCCGCGCCGTACACCATGTTGATGGCGCCTAGCTCGCTTTCGGCCTGCAAAAAAACTCGCCCAAGTGCAGGCATTTGGGCGGCCATATACTCCAATAATTCGGTCTGGGGGGTAATCGGGTAGCCAAAGTAGGCTTCTACGCCGGCACGGATGGCAGCTTCAGCGATTGCTTCGTTGCCCTTCCATAGCTCCTTTGCCATGGTCAATCTCCTTTGATCTGTGTTCAATTTTCCAAAACTAGACCGCCAAGGCAGCCCGCTGCGGCGTCTTTGCCTGATAGCGATAGACCTTGAACACGACATCAGGGCAAATGACAGCGCACAATCCACAGCCTGTGCATTTGTCCTGTGGGTCTATCAGTTCAACCGGGTGATACCCCTTTGCGTTGAGGGCGGCTGACATGTGCAACACCTCTTGTGGGCAGACAGTGGTGCATAGTTCACAGCCTTTGCAGCGATTCGCCGCAACTACAACAGTACCTCTTGCCATACGTGTTCCTCCTTTGGAAATGCCGTCATCGTTGACGGTGTCTCAGGTTGGCGCCTGATTACTTTGTTCGGCCTCAAGTAGCTCGATTAAATGGTCGAGCAAGTCAGTTTCGGTGATGATTCCAACCAGCACGCCTGCGCGCAAAACTGGAATACCGCCCACTTTCCGGCTGCGCATGGTGACGGCGGCTTCCAGCACATCGGCATCCGGCGAAATTGTCACCGGGTTGGGCGTCATACAGGCGCCCACTTCGATGTGCTCCAGCAGAAAGTTATCGTACCATTTTTCATGCAACAGGATGGGAGAGTTGGTCGCACGGCGCATATCGCGATCAGTCACGATACCAACCAAGCGTCCGTTTTCGACAACTGGTAAACGGCGAAAGTTGCCTTGACGCATCAGCGTGATGGCCGTATCAATGGATTGCGAGGGTTGAACCGTGACAGGGTTTTCTGTCATGATTTCAGCAACACGAGTCATCCGTTTTCCCCTATGAGAATGGTTGTGTTCACACAGATTGGTGCATCAGTGCAATCAAGCTTGCCTGGACTGCCAGCCTATTGTAATCCCCGGCGCGCGTTTTCAACATGATACCTATCATACCTTGTGGCCGAGTCGCGAATCACCGCGGCCTTTGGCGCTGGCGCACCGGCTGAGTAGTAACTTCGCACAGACACAGCTTGTGCGGGCCTGCGTGAGCAAGGTAAACATAGAAAAGCCGGGCTGCAATGACGCAGTCCGGCTTGCGTGGTGAATGGAGCGGACAGGATGCGGATTACAGGATTTGGATTACAGATAGAAGGTCATGCGCTGCAAATGCGCCACTGGATCAATGTACTGCACGCGGACGCCGTGAGGAACGGTCAAGGTGATGGGGGCATAGTTCAGAATGGCCCTAACGCCCGCATTCACCAGAATATCAGCCGTGGACTGCGCGCCAATGGCGGGCGTGGCAATGATCGCCACACGAATGCCCTGCTGGCGTACGATGTTCCCCAAATTACTGCTGTCTTGAATTATGAGGTGGGCGAGGGGCTGCCCTACCTTGTTGGGATCGTTGTCGAATACGGCGACGATGGTAAATCCACGCCCTGTAAAGCCGCCATAGTGCGCCAACGCATGCCCTAGATCGCCGGCGCCAACCAACGCGACGTCCCAAGTGCGGTCAATTTGCAGAATACGCTGGAGCTGCTCCCTTAGGAATGCAATGTCGTACCCCGTGCCTTGTTTGCCGAACTCGCCAAAATGGGACAAATCCTTACGGATTTGGGCAGAACTGATGCCAAGCCTGTCGCCCAACTCTTGCGATGAGGTTATTTCACGGCCCTCGGCGGCCAGAAAGTTGAGCGCACGCAAATAGATGGGGAGGCGACCTACAACGATGTCCGGAATAGTCGTTAGTGACATCGGATAGTGTTCCTTTTTTCTCACAGCGCACCATTCAGCCTGGATGTGCAAATCAAAGCGGTAAGCCCGTCTTTGTGTTGCTCAACCTGAGAATGGGTAAACTCCGGAATGACTTGTGTGACTCTTGTGAAACCGTGTACATTATCATAACACACTCTATCTTTTTGCGCAACTTCATAGGTCCTATTTGCGCAAATTGACACAGGCGCGCGAGAAGATGCCGCGCGCAGACACTGGCGAGCCGGGTGACTGGCGCCCTTCGACAGCCGTCATAGTGGACGATGAACGTGCAGCAATCGTTCAAAAACGGTTCAAGTTGCTTGACGAGGTGCGGTTGGCGTGGTAGAGTAGGTTGGTGCAAGGTTTGGTTCGACTACACTTTGGTGCATCAAAGGAATGGTTTCCACATGAGTGAATCGCTGCCTATCGCGCGCCGTAGTTCGTGGGCGCTTTTGCCGGGTATTGTTGACGAGCCTGTAAAAACCATGTCACAGGTCGCTGCGCATCCGCGTTGGCGCTGGGTGGCGCCCCTCATGGTCATTTTGGCCGGCTTGGCTCTGTCCCTCGCCTTGAGCGGGCCTCTGCAGGTCAAAGAGGCCGTCAGGCAGATGAACGAACAGCTGCAAAGCCGGTTGAGTCAAGTCCCGGCTGAACAGGCAGAGACCGCCCGCGCGCAAGTAGCGCGGTTCACGCAGCCCATCTTCATACTAGGCGCTTCGGCCCTGGGCCGCCTGGTCGCCCTGGCGCTGGCATGGGTGTTGGCAGCAGCCATCCTGTACTTTGCTGGTTTGATCGTCGGCGCTGACCTGAGTTTTGGCGGGCTGTTCGCGACCGTTCCGTGGGCCTGGTTGCCCTTTGCCGTACGCGATATGGCGCAGGGCGCATTTGCTGCCCTGACCGGCTCTTTGCTTGTCAATCAAGGCCTATCGCCGTTGGTGGCGCAGGCCAATATGCAGGCCAACATGACAAACCCGGTTTATCAAATGTTGGCGCATATGGATCTTTTCACTGCCTGGCATCTGGTATTGATCTATGCCGCCTTACGCGGCGGCGCCTCGCTGGAACGCAGCAAGGCATTTTGGTTAACCGTCATCTATGCCGTGCTCAGCCTCGTGCTGCGCATCATTCCGGGCCTCGTCAGCGGCGCTCTGCTCCCTGGCTAAACTAGGCTGCTTGAAGGAAAACTAGAGAAAACATGCGACGAATTATAACGATCTTGGTAGTATTGGTTCTTATCGTGGGCGGAAGTCTGGTGCTCTGGCAAAGGCTCGTGCAGGCCCAAGCGCCGCAGACGCCAAAATACGAAACCGTAACGCCTACCCGCAGCACGCTGCGCTCGCTCGTCAGCGCCACGGGCAGCATTGAGCCAGAAGCGCAGGTCTCGTTGACCTTCAAGGGCGTTGGTCGCGTGGCCGAAGTCAAGGTGAAGGCTACGGATCGCGTGGAGCCTGGCCAGGTTCTTGCCACGCTTGACAGCCAGGATGTGGCTTTGTCGGTGGCGCAGGCCGAGGCCAGTCTGGCCAGCGCGCAGGCCAACCTGGCGCAGTTGACGCGCAAAGCGCGCACAGAGGATCTGGAAGCGGCGCAGGCTTCGCTTGACAGCGCGCAGGCCAATGTCAAAAGTGCTGAGGCCAACCTGGCCAGCTCGCGTGCGACGTACAGCAAGCTGCTGGCTGGCGCGGGCGAGAATGACAAGAAAGTGGCCGCAGCGAACCTGGAACGCGCGCAAGCTGCGCTGCAGCAAGCCCAGGCTGCCTACGACCAGGTGGCGAACCTACCCAACGTAGGCCTTCTGCCGCAGTCGCTGAATTTACAGCGCGCGACGATTGACTACGAACAAGCGAAAGCTCAGTATCAGATTGCCACGGCCGGAGCCGACGCTGCGCAGCGCGCACAATCGGTGGCAGCCATTGCCCAGGCCGAAGCCGCCGTGGCCAACGCGCGCGCGCAAGTCGCACAGGCCAAATCATCGCTCGTGAAGCTGCAAGAGGGCGCAACCCCAGAGCAAACGGCTGGGGCGCAGGCGCAGGTAAAACAGGCTGAAGCCGTCCTGGCCCAAGCCCATCTGAACCAAGACAATGCGATGCTGCGCAGCCCAATCGCGGGCGTCGTCGCCCAAGTGAACATCACCCCCGGTGAATTCCCCAACGCTGCGCGCGCCGCGATCGTGGTTGTCAACATAGATCGTTTCCATATTGATATCAGCGTGGATGAGATTGAT
>JBGAVB010000007.1:0-20003 GCA_044228345.1 Anaerolineae bacterium
AATCGGATCGCCCTTCTTGGCGCGTCCACCGCCCAGGTCAACCACCGTCAACCCCACTTCTTCCGTGTTGATCGCCGCGACGTAGCCGGCAGTCGTTGCAACGCAGGGTGCAACGATGGCCGCCTGCGCCAGGCGCGCCGGATCATCCACGGTCGCCACCTCGCCGCCTTGCCCGCGGATGAACTCGCGGAACTTGCGCCAGGCTGCGCCGCTGTGCAGTGATTCTTCCAGGCGCGCGCGTTCGTCGCCCGCCGCGCGTCCCAGCCCCACATCCGCCAGACGCACCATCTCCGCGGACACCGCCAGCACCAGGTCGGTAAAATCGGCCGGTCCAACGCCGTGCAGCGTCTCGATGGCTTCTTTGACCTCCAACGCATTACCCACGGCGCGGCCCAGCGGCTGGCTCATGTCGCTGATGACCGCGCTCATGTGGCGCCCCAGTTCCCGGCCGATCTGCACCATCAAGGCGGCCAACGCCTCGGCCTCGGCGAGCGTCTTCATGAACGCGCCGCTGCCGGTCTTGACATCGAGCACGATGGCATCCGCGCCGCTGGCGATCTTCTTGGACATGATCGAGCTGGCGATAAGAGGCAGCGCAGGCACCGTGCCTGTGACGTCGCGCAGCGCGTACAGCTTGCCATCGGCCGGGGCCAGGTCATGCGTCTGCCCGGCGATGACCATGCCCACGGTTGCGAGCTGCTGCTTGAAGGCGTCCAACGTCAAGTCCGCGCGCCAGCCGGGAATAGATTCCAGCTTGTCCAGGGTGCCGCCGGAAAACGACAGGCCGCGGCCGGACATTTTGCCGACCGGCACGCCCAGGCTGGCGACGAGCGGGCCGACCACGAGGCTCGTCTTATCACCGACGCCGCCGGAGGAGTGTTTATCCACCACAAACGGCGCCACATCGTGGATGTCGAGCGTTTGGCCGGAGAAGGCCATCGCCTGCGTCAGCCAGGCCGTCTCGCGCGGGGTCATCCCTCGCCAGTAGACCGCCATAGCCCATGCCGCGGCCTGGTAATCGGGAATATCGCCGCGGGTGTAGCCCTGGATGAAAAACTGAAGTTCCTCCGCGCTCAGCTCATGCCCGTCGCGCTTGTGTACAATAATGTCCGTTGCTCGCATGGTGTTCCTTCCTCATGAAAAGAAGATCAGAGAGCGGAGACCAGAGACCAGGTATGTGAAAGACGAACAATCGCCGGTCTCTGGTCCCAGGTTTCCTAAAACGCGGGGATGACCTCGCTGCCCAGCAGATCGAAGGTCTCCTGGTCGTTGCGTGGGATGTTGAGGATCATCTCCTGCACGCCCACGGCCTGGAAAGCCGCGATCTGGTCAATGACCTGACGCACGGTGCCGGCGAGAAAGGGGCGGTCGCCCAGGTGCAGCTTGATGCGCTTCTGCTGCACATCCTTCTCCTGGCGGCCAATGAGAACGCTGTCGAGCTTGGTGATGTGAATCTCGCGCACATCGCGGCCCACGGCGTCGCCGTGACGCGCCAGCACCTCCAGCTTGTGCTTGATGACGTCCGGCGTGCCGAACCAGTTGACCATGTTGGCCTGCTTCGCGGCCACCTTGAGCGTCAACTGCTCGCCGCCGCCGCCCACCAGGATCGGCGGATGCGGCTTCTGCACCGGCTTCGGCTCCAGGATGGCTTCTTTGACCTGAAAATACTTGCCGGCAAACGTAGCGCGGGGCTGCGTCCACAACGCCTTGATCAACTGAATGCCCTCATCGAGCTGGCGGATGCGCACGGCCGGGTGTTCGGGGAACTCATAGCCATACTGCCGATACTCGGTCTGGAACCAACCGGCGCCAATGCCCAGGATGGCGCGGCCGCCGCTGATAATGTCAACGCCGGCCACCATTTTCGCCAGCAGGGCGGGGTTGCGATAGCCGATCGAGCTGACCATCGTTCCCAGGCGGATGCGGTTGGTGACCGCGGCCAGCGCGGCCAGCGTGGTCCAACTTTCCAGGAACGGCTCATCGGCCGCGCCCACCATGGGCAGCTGAATCAGATGATCCATCAACCAGAAAGAGACGAACCCGGCCGCCTCGGCTTTCTGCGCGGCCGCGCACGTGCGCTCAAAGATAGCGTGCGGGTCGCTGTCGGGCCAGAGGAAGGACGGATTTTGATAACCAAAGAGCATGGGAGGAATTCCTTTCTGCACACAATTGTAGCATGAACTCATGGAAAATACAACGCGTGACGAGGCAAAGGGGCGGCATCAAGCCAGGCCAAGAGGCAGGTTTCACCATCGAGTCAACCATATGGTACAATGCATCGGAATCAAGGTCGGGGGGCGATAGGCCCAAATACGAATCAATGGGTTTGCAGGCCAACGCACTCGCTGACAAACTCGATCTGATGTTCGGATCAAGGAGTGCATCTCATGTTAGCTGCGCGCAGTACAACCGTACGACCTGACCCGTGGACGGAACCCACGTGGGAAGTTGCCCTGCTCTACCCAGCGCAAGGTCAATGGAGCGAAACGGACTACCTGGCGATCAACACCAATCGCATGGTAGAATTCTCGCATGGACGCCTGGAGGTACTCCCGATGCCGAACGATCAACATCAAGCCATCGTCGGTTATCTCTACTCGCTATTCTTGGCGTTCGTGCAGCGTCATGGCGGCACGATTCGCTTTGCACCACTCCGCCTCCGCCTCTGGCCCGGCAAGATTCGCGAGCCAGATCTACTCTTCATGGCCGATGCGGCCGACGCACGCCGGCAGGAAATGTGGTGGACCGGCGCAGACTTGGTGATCGAGGTGATTAGCAGCGATGATCCGCAGCGCGATCTGCTGACCAAACGGCTGGAATATGCACAGGCTGGGATTCCAGAGTATTGGATCGTGGACCCCCGGGACAAGAGCATAACCGTCTTGGTCTTACAGGGCCAGACCTACCAACAATACGGCAGGTTCGGTCGAGAGGAGACATTGACTTCGGCGCTTCGTCCAGGTCTGCAGGCGGATGTCAGCGCCGTTTTCGATGCGCAGTGAGTAGGATACATGAGTTGGATGGGATGAAGGTGCACGAACCTGAATTGATTGTGATTGGCGCCGGGTTGGCCGGCAGCGAGGCCGCGTGGCAGGCTGCGCAGCGCGGCGTACGCGTGGCGCTTTATGAGATGCGGCCGGTCAAGCAAACGCCGGCGCATGTCAGCGATCGCTTCGCCGAATTGGTCTGTTCGAACTCGCTTGGCTCCGTGCAACCCGAACGCGCGCCGGGCATTCAGAAGGCTGAGCTGACCCGGCTGGGGTCGTTGATCCTGGCCTGTGCACAAGCCACGGCCGTGCCGGCTGGCGGCTCCCTGGCGGTCGGCCGCGAGGCGTTTGGCGACCTGGTGACTTCGCTGGTCAGCGCGCACCCCAACATCACCGTAATGCGCGCAGAGATGACCGCCATCCCGACTGACATCCCCACCATTGTCGCCAGCGGCCCGTTGACCAGCGACGCCCTGTCGGCCGACCTGGCGCGGCTGATCGGGGAGGAGTACATGTACTTCTACGACGCGCTCAGCCCGATCGTCGCGGCCGATTCGATTGACATGAGCCTGGCCTTCCGCGGCGCGCGCTACGGCAACAGCGCGTCGGCCGCGGGCGATTACATCAACTGCCCGTTGGACAGGGCGCAGTACACTGAATTTGTGGAGGCGCTGGCCGCTGCGCAAACCATTACGCTGCGCACGTTCGAGCAGGAAATGTGGAAATCGGAGCATTTCTTCGAGGGCTGCCTGCCTGTGGAGATCCTGGCGCGGCGCGGCAGCCAGGCGCTGGCCTTTGGCCCCATGAGCCCCATCGGCCTGACCGACCCGCACACGGGACGCCGCCCCTGGGCCGTTGTGCAGCTGCGCCAGGATAACCTGGCCGGCACGCTCTACAACCTGGTCGGCTTCCAAACGAATTTGACCTGGGGCGAGCAGAAGCGCGTCTTTGGGCTGATTCCCGGCCTGGCTGGAGCTGAGTTCCTGCGCTACGGCATGATGCACCGCAACACGTTCATCAACGCGCCCCGGCTTCTAGAGCCGACGATGCAGTTCAAGGGGCGCCCCGATCTGTTCTTTGCCGGGCAAATCACCGGCGTGGAAGGCTACGTCGGCAATGCCGGCACGGGGCTGTTGGCGGGACTCAACGCCGCGCGGCTGATTCAAGGCCAGGTGCCCCTCGTTCTACCGCCCACCACGGTCATGGGATCGCTCTGCTGGTACGTCACGCACTGTGAATCAGATGGCTTTCAACCGATGAAGGCCAATTTCGGCTTGCTGCCGCCGCTCGACCCACCCGTGCGCCACAAACAGCAGCGCTACCGCGCCTATGCCGCACGCGCGCAGCAGGATTTAGAGACCTTCATCAGCACCCATGACTTCGAAGCGACCATCGTACCGCCTTCCACATAGGACTCTGTACCCAAATCAGACAAGTTGGAGGTAGGTGATCTTGTCCCGGTACTCGTCGGGAAAACTGGCGCCCCAAACCAAGTACAGAATCTCGATCAGCTTGCCGATGTCGCGAGTCGTAGGTGCAATCAAGATGCCAGGAATATGTCCGCCGCCAGCCAAATGATCTTCGAGATGCCCTGGCATACTATGCCTGTTATTGGTCACCAGCAGGAAGTTGTATTCCTCAATCCAGCGCAAAATTTCGGGGTCTAGAGTACCGCTGCGAGGCGCGCCCCACTGCCCGACCGCCACGATGGCGATCCGTGGTTCATACCTGCGGAGTTGTCCAGCAAGGCTCGGCGGCAGGTTCTCGTCCAGCAGAAACTTGGGTGCACTCATCCCGCAGTCGTTACCTGGGACTGTGACTCCAAACGTCGTTGGCGGATCATTTCGCGCAGACGAAGGACAGCAGGCGAGGGATTAAGCTCTTGCTCGCGTCGCATTCGTTCACCATGCTCGCGCCAAGCCTGCAGATAGGCGTCAATTTGCTCTTTGCTGTGCCAGTAATAGGTGATCGTTGCATAGACCGCCTCCAGACTCAACGTGGGATAGCGCAGGGCGATATCCTCAGGAAATAGGCCCAGTTCCAGATAGTCCGTCAGAATCGTCTCAATGCCGACCCGCGTGCCTTTGACCCGAATGTCAGTCGGATCTAAGAAGTTGAAATAGTCCTCTAGTTGCATGAATGCCTCTTGTTGGTTCGTTCTTGCCGTCCCTATCATATCTCATCAGTGCTCCCTGATCCTCAGAGGAACTCCATAGCGCCCTCCTCTCCCTGTGAATTCAGTGGCCGGATTGTACCCCGCGCACAATTCCAGGTCAAGCGGCGGCAGCTTCCGAAATCTGCTTTTGTCAATTATACCCAATTGTGGTACAATCTAAATAACAGCGCAACTGATTACCCCGTCTAAGCGTCTTCCATTTTGGTGTGCGCCCACGCTCAAACGGCCGCCACGGCACCCACGGCGTAACCAAAGCGACGACGCGAGACGTTGTCCCACATCGTTGTTAGGATCATCATGATTCCAGGGACAGCTCGGGCTCCTAGACAGACGTAAGAAGGAGGAGGTTCACCTCATGCGTATCAAGCAGCGAGTTCTCGGTGCAGCATTGATTCTGGCTGTTATGCTGAGTGCTGGCCTGGTTTCATCCAGCCCGCAGGCAGCCACCAGCACCGACGCTCTGAAGAATGGCAACTTCGAGGCCGGCTTCAGTTCAGCCGGCGGTTGCGGCGCTGTCGGCAAGGGCTGGTCATGTTTCACCAACGGGGGCCGCGCCGCCTATGGTTTCTATGACGATCAGTGGAGCAAGACCGTTTGGGACGGCGGTCATTCTCAGTTGATCGAAATCAACACCAAGCAGAATTCGTCCGAGCCTGACCGCTACGCCGGCATTTATCAGACAGCCGCGGTCAGCAAAGGCAAGACGTATGATTTTTCGATCCGCGGCATGATCCGCGCCGACGACACGGACCCGGATCCGTGGCGCTACCGCGTGCAGGTTGGCTTTGATTACAGCGGCGGCAGCAACTGGGCCGCCGTCAAGAACTGGACGGAACTGCCCTGGGACACGATCTACGCGCGCACGGGGCCTGGCGCCTTCAGTGAGTATCGCACGAAGGTGGCCGCCACCGGCACGAAGATCACCGTCTTTGTCCGCGTGTGGATGAAGTGGGGCACGCCGTACCGCGAAGTGGACTTCAACCTGGATGGCATCAGCCTCTTTGGCGTGAGCGCCGGCGGCTCTGGCGCCAGCAGCGGCGGCTCTGGTTCGAGCAGCGGCGGCAGCGCTGGGTCTGGCAGCGCCGGGTCAGGCGCCACGGCCGCGTTGACCTGCTCAGGCGCCAACCTGGTGGCCAATGGGAACTTCGAAGGCGGCTTCAGCAGCGCGGGCGTCGCCAAGTCGTGGACGGCGTTCAGCAATGGCGGTCGCGCGGCCTATGGTTTCTACGATGAAACCTGGGCGCCCGTCGTATACGAAGGCAAACACGCCCAGTTGATCGAAATCAACACCCTGAATCATACGGCAGGCACCGACCCCGACCGCTACGCTGGCATCTACCAGGTAGTCAAGGGATTGACCAAGGGCAAGACGTACCAGATGTCGGTGGCTGGTATGCTGCGGGAACGCACGGATAACTCAGACGAGGACGCGTACCGCTACGAAATTCTGTGGGGTTACAACAGCGGGGCCGATGCCAACTGGGCCAACCTCGATTTCAAACAGTTCGTGCCGGTTAGCCCCATCTATCTACGCACGGCGCCCGGCAGCTACAGCGCCTACAGCGTGAGGTTCGTCGCCCCGGCCGACACCATCACCCTGTTCGTGATGGCGCACAAGAAGTGGGCCACCGGCGGCCGTGAGTTGAACGCAGACCTGGATGCGATTTCGATGGTGCCGTGCAAGACGAGCGGCGGCGGCAGCACAGCCTCCTGCACGTATGTGGTTAAGAAGGGCGACACGCTCTCGACGATCGCGGCGAAGTATCACACGACCGTGGCAGTCCTCGCCAGCTTGAATCACATCACGAATGTCAACGTGATCTTCGTGGGACAGGTGCTCAAGGTGCCATGCGGCGCCAGCGCAGCCGGCAGTTCGAGCGGCGCGGTAGTCAAAGTCACGCCGCCCGCAGCGCCAAGCGAGCCAGTGACGCCTGGCCTGGGCGCTGAACCGCGGCCTTCTTACACGGTCAAGACAGGCGACACCCTGAGCAGCATTGCGGCGCGCACCGGCACATCGGTCAATGCCCTGATGCCGGCCAACGGTATTCGCGACGCGAACCGCATCTACGCCGGGCAGACGCTGCGCCTGCCTTAGCCACGCGCATGGGCCGGTCTTCTTCCCCGAAGGCCGGCCCGTTTCCCCAGGGTCAAACGCTTGAGGAGATGACCGGGTTGCTGACGGTCATCTCCTCTTTTTCTCTCTATGAGGAAAGATTTGTATCCAACAACAAAAAGAGTCGTCACTGAAGGAGTGACGACTCTTTGGATGCCCCTGGTCCGACTCGAACGGACACGCCCAACCGGGCACAGGCCCTCAACCTGCCGTGTATGCCAATTCCACCACAGGGGCGTAACAGTACGGTTCCATTATACCAGAAAGAAGAAAGTTGTCAACCGCGCCAGTTTTGGTATACTGAGCGCTGCTGTCGCCCAGGAATCTGTTCAGCCCGTAGGTTGCGCCCGACCGAACGGCGCAATTCAGCGCATGGCGCGGCGACAGGTTCGCACTCTTGCCCGCGAAGGAAACAATCATGGTTCGTGTTGTCTGTGATTCCAGCAATTCATTGCCTGACGAGTTAATTGCCCGTCTGAATATCGTCGAGGTCCCCGCCCTGGTCAACGTGACCACGCCGCAAGGCATCAAAAGTTATCGTAACAAAATCGAGCTGCCCATCGAGGAATTCTACCGGATTCTGCTCTCCGCGGACAAGCTGCCCACCACCTCCCAGCCCACGCCTGGACATTTCGCCGACGCCTTCCGCGTGCTGGCAGCAGACGATGATATCCTCTGCATTACTGTTTCGGCCGCGCTCAGCGGCACCTATGCGTCAGCCACCGCGGCTGTCGAACTGGTGCGCGATCGCAAGATCACGGTATGGGATGCCAAGGGCGCTTCCATGGACAGCGGCTGGCAAATCGTCGTGGCCGCGGAAATGGCGCAGCAAGGCGCAGACCTGGCCGCCATCATGGCAAAACTGCCCACGGTGCGCGAGAATACGCACACCTTCTTCACCACGGAAACGCTCAAATATCTCGCAGCCAGCGGTCGTGTACCGCGCTTGAGCGCCAGCATTGGCAATCTGCTCGATGTGAAGCCGATTCTGCGTTTCATGCACGACGGCACGATCCAGCCCATCGAACGGGTGCGCGGCCGCAAGCGCTCACTGGAGGATATTCTGACCCGCGCCCAAGAGCTTTTTGGCGACCGGCCCGTACGCGTGGCCGTCGTCAACGCGCGCTGCGCGCCTGAAGCTGAGCGCTTCAACCTGGATGTGCGCCAACGGCTGCATGTGGTAGACGTGCAAGTCATTGAGATCGGACCGGTGCTGGCTGCGCTGGCCGGACCAGGCGCAATGGGCTTGGCCGTCTATGCTTTGTAGTCGCCGCGTCGCACCTTTTGCCGTCCACGCGGGTTATAGGAGAAGATCGTGAAAATTGCGCTCGATGTCATGGGCGGCGATCATGCGCCCACTGTGACGGTCGCCGGCGCGGTGCAGGCCGCGCGTGAGTTTGGGATTGAGATCATCCTGGTTGGCCCGGAAGACATTACGCAGCGAGAGTTGTCTAAGCACAAAGTGGATGGGCTGACGCTGACCGTGGTTCACGCCAGCCAGGTGCTAGAGATGACCGATCATCCGGCCATTGCGGCGCGGAGCAAGCGCGATTCTACCATGGCCGTAGGCGCCGCGATGGTGAAGCGCGGCGAGGTAGATGCTTTTGTGACCTGCGGCAACACCGGCGGCGCGCTGGCAACCGGGCTGTTTGTCCTCGGTCGCATCAAGGGCATCAAGCGCCCGGCGCTGACGACGCTCTTTCCAAGCGGCGCGGGTTTTTGTCTGCTGCTCGACATCGGCGCCAACACCGAAGTCAAGCCGGAGTACCTGCACCAGTTTGCCGTGATGGGCAGCCTGTATGCACAGCAGATGTTTCACATGGAGCGTCCACGGGTCGCGATTGTGTCCAACGGCGAAGAGGAAGGCAAAGGCAGCGAACTGGTCAAGGAAACTGTGCCGCTCCTCAAAGCCGACAGCGGCCTCAACTTTGTCGGCAATGTGGAAGGCAAGGACATCGTGGCTGGCGTGGCCGATGTGGTCGTCACCGACGGATTCACCGGCAATGTGATCATCAAGTTCGGCGAAGGCATCGTCAAGCTGCTGCTCACGTCGGTGCGGCGTGAACTGCAGGCCAACCTGCTGCGCAATGTGGCGCTGGGCGTCCTGCCAACGGCAGCGCTGGCTGCCTACACCGCGCGAGGCGTGCCCGATTTTCTGCTGCGCCTGGTGCTTGGACTGGCGGCTGCCGCGGCCCTGCCTGCGGCGCTGCTAGTTCCTGGCCTGCGCAAGGTTGCTCGCCAGCTCGATTACACCGAATACGGGGCCGCGCCATTGCTCGGTTTGGATGGCCTGCTGCTCGTAGGTCATGGGCGTTCCAATGCCAAGGCGGTACGCGGCGCCTTGCGTACGGCTAAACAGGCGGTCGAAAACAATACCCTGGAAACGATTCGCGCCGGCGTCCAGGCGCGCATCGTGAGCGAGGACTGATCGCGGACAGCAAGACAACCCGGCGCCCCACGCGGCTTGCTGCACGCACATGGAGTTTCGAGAGACCCGGTTTCGGCGCGAGACCGGGTCTCAACATCCCATCTAGAGTGCTGTCACAGAAGGAAAACCGATGAGTTCGACGTTACGTCAACAAGTGAGCCGTCTTTCCGCGCCCGTGCGCGCGGCGCTCTTGCGGCTGCTGGCCGATGATTTGCCCAGCGATCAGTTGCACGATCAGCCCCCCGTGGATGACCAGACCCTCCAAGCCGCGCTGGTCTCTTTGGGTGAGCAGCCTGAAGTGCGCCCGCGCGTCGTCATCACCGGCCTCGGTGCGCTGACGCCGGTGGGCGGCACGGCGCCAGGGTCGCGTGACTCTGTTCGATGCCAGCGCGTACCCATGCCAGATTGCGGCTGAAATCAAGGGCTTCGACCCCATTGCGGCCGGAGTGCCGCCGAAAGACGCCAAGCGCATGGCGCGCTGTTCGCAGATTACGCTGGCCGCCGGCGCCGAAGCTCTGCGCGATGCCAACATTCACTGGGATGACGAGCAAGCAGCGCACGTGGGCGTCTGCATGGGCACGGGCCTGGGTGGCTTCGACATCGCGGAGGATCTCTTCCGCCTGCTGATCACGCAAGGCCCCGGCCGCATGAAGCCGCACATGGTGACAGCGACCTTGCCCAACATGCCTGCCTTTCACCTCAGCCAGACCTTCAACTGCAAAGGCCCGCTCTCGACCGTAGTCACAGCGTGTGCGGCCGGCACACAAGCCATCGGCGAAGCGACGGAGATGATTCGCCGCGGCGCCGCCGATGTGATGCTGGCGGGCGGCGTCGAGGCGCTGATCGGCCATACCTTCTTCAGCGGCTTCACCGCCATGCGCGCCATTTCGCTGCGTAACGACGAACCAAAGCGCGCCAGCCGCCCCTTCGACGCAGACCGTGACGGTTTCGTGATCGGCGAAGGCGCTGGCATTATGGTGCTGGAACGCTTGGAGCACGCGCTCAAACGCGGCGCGCACATCTATGCGGAAGTGCTGGGACAATCGGCGAGCGCGGACGCGTATCACGTGGCCGCGCCGCAGCCTGAAGGAGCCGGCGCGGCGCGGGCCATGGCCGCGGCCCTGGCGGATGCCGGCCTGCAGCCGCGCGACGTTGATTATGTCAATGCGCATGGCACGGCGACGCCCATCGGCGACCCGACGGAAACGCGCGCCATCAAGCAGGTGTTTGGCGAACATGCCTACGACCTGGCGATCAGCTCGACCAAGTCCATGATCGGCCACACCTTTGGCGCGGCCGGCGCCATCGAAGCGATGGCTTGTGTCTACAGCGTGGTCAACAACCTGATTCATCCCACGATCAACCTGGAGACCCCGGATCCCCAGTGCGATCTGGACTACGTTCCCAATGTCGCCCGCTTGAGTCCCGTGCGCGTGGCGCTGTCGAATTCGTTTGGATTGGGCGGGCAAAACGCGTGCCTCGTCATTGGTAAATATGCGGCGTAGCCTGTCCATCACTCGTTAAGGATCATGACACCAGATGCAAGTCTATACGAATCAACAATACATTCAACGCCGCGCCACGATCGGCAAATGGACGACCGGCGTGGCGCTCGTGGTGCTGCTGGCAGGGAGCATCATTTCCTTCATGAGCAATACCGCGCTGCTGCCTGTGGCCCTGGCCTGCCTGCTGCTCGGCTTCGTGGGCGCCAATGTCGGTTCTTTCTACATGCGGCGCTTTGTGCGCAAGCCACGGCCCGATGAGGTGATTGCCAGCAGCTTGAAGGGCCTCGATGATCGCTATGAGTTCTTTGCCTGGCACTTGCCTGCGCCCAATGTGCTGCTCTGCCCGGCCGGCCTCTTCGTCTTTGTCACGCGTGACCAGGAAGGCAAGATCACGGTCACGAAGAACAACTGGAAACAGCCCTTCAACATCGTCCGGCTGTTCACCGCCTTCTCGCAGGAGGCCTTGGGCAACCCAGCCCGCGAAGTGTTGGAAGAAGTGGGGCGCGTAAAGCAGTGGATCAAGCAGGTCAAGCCTGATCTCGAAATCGAGCCGCAGCCGGTGGTTGTTTTCGTCTCCAACAAGGCAGAGCTGATTCTGAATGACCCTTCTGTGCCGGTGATTTTCGCCAAGGATCTCAAGGATTATTTGCGTAAGCTAATCCAGGCCAAGGCCAGCCGCATGACCGAGCCGGCGCGCAAACAGTTGAGCCAGATGTTCACCTCGGCCGAAGCCAAGCGCTGAACCTGAGGATCTGAGTCAAAACAAAAAGCCGGGTTTCTCCCCAGAAGCCCGGCTTTTTTGCAGCCCGCTTAAAACCCCAGCCCGCGCTCTTTCATGCTGACAAAACGCTGTTGGCCGATGACCACATGATCGAGCACGTCAATATCGAGCAGCTTGCCCGCCTCAACGATGGCGCGCGTGACGCGCACGTCCTCCGGCGAAGGCGCCGGGTCGCCGCTCGGATGGTTGTGCGCCACGATCATCGCCGCGGCATTGGCCTTGATGGCATGGCGAAACAGCTCGCCGATGCGCACGGCGGCGGAGTTGAGCGAACCCTGGTAGATCACCGGGATGCCCAGCACGGTATTGCGGGTATCGAGCAGGATGGTGCGCAGCTGCTCTTGTTCCAGGAGACTCATCTCCGCCATGAGCAGTTCAGCCGCCTCGGCCGGTGAGCGCACCTGGGGCCGATCGAGCGGCGATGCGACGAGCAGCCGCTTGCCCAACTCCAGCGCCGCCTTGAGCTGCGTCACTTTGGCTGGACCAAGGGCTTTTTCCTGGCACAGCTCATCGAAGCTGGCGCGCGCCAGCCCAGGCAAACCGCCGTACTTGCCGAGCAGGCGCTGCGCCACGTGCAGGACGCTCTCGCCCTCGGTGCCCACGCGCAGCAGGATGGCGATCAACTCGGATGAGGCCAGCGCGCCGGCGCCGTAATGCTGCAAACGCTCGCGCGGACGCTCGTTGGCGGGCATGTTGCGAATCAGAAGGGTGTACTCAACCGTTGCAGACTCAGACATGGATCGGCCTTTCTGTTCAAGGGTGCGTTGGCGACCACGCCCGGCAAAGCCTGGGCGTGTATGCCTGGCCTAACGAAATGAGCGCCGCCGCGTTCGCGGTGGCTTTGTAACTGCTGCGCCCAGTGCCACGTTATTTCAGGCAGTTTGCGCGCGGGCTTTGCCCAAACGGGTAGATTGGGGTATAATCGCCCGATTATAGGAAATTGCTTGAGGAGACTCTTGAATGTCGTCTGATTTGTTGAATACTATCGGCACAGTCCTGCAGACCGTGGTAGCCGTCTTTGGCGCCTTATTGGCGGCCTTCTGGATTGCCCTCGTCATCTGGACGTTTCGGGACATGCGCGCCCGCTCGCGTGACCTTCTGGCGACGCTCCTGGCTTCCCTACTGGTCGTGCTGTTTGGCCCGGTGGGACTGGGGCTTTACCTGCTCCTGCGCCCGCGTGACACGTTGGCGGAACAGTATGAGCGCATGCTCGAAGAAGAGGCCCTCCTGCGCGACATGGAGGAACAGCCAGTCTGCAGCAACTGCCAGCACAAGACACAGCCAGACTGGATGTTGTGCCCACATTGCACGACGCAGCTGCGCCGGCCTTGCCCATCATGCGGCCGCTTGCTTGACCTGAACTGGCAGATTTGCCCGTACTGCGCGCAGGCGCCCACGGCTGCTCCCACCACGCCTGAGATTGCGGCGCCTTCCCCGCAGATGGCGCTGCCTACGATGGATGATGGACGCTGGGCCAAGCCCTCGACCGGTTCCGCGCAGCCATCTCAGCTCAGGCCTGACCAATCATTACCGCGTTGAAAGCATAGAGACGAAGAAAACGAGAATGAGTAAAAGTAAAGTTGCAATTCTAACGACTACGCCCGCCACCGTTTTGGCCGACTATCATCGGCTGATGAATCTGGCTGGCTACCAAGATGTGATTGCCAAGGACGCCGATACGGCGCTGAAGGTCAACATCTCCTGGCATTTCTTCTATCCCGGCAGTTCCACCACTCCCTGGCAGCTCGAGGGCGTGATCCGCGCCATGAAGCAAGATGGCTACGACCCCAACCTGATGCACGCCTGTCACAATCGCACCGTGGTGATTGATGCGCACATGGGCGAACGTGAGAATAAGCAGATCAACGTCGTGGAAGCCCACAATCTGCGCAACGTTCACCTGTACGAAGGCGAGGAGTGGATCAACGTGCGCGATGCGGTCGGCGACCTGGCTAACCAGTTCTTGGTGCTCAACGATGTCTATCCGCGTGGATTCAACATTCCCAAACGGTTCATCGGCGAGAACATCATTCACCTGCCCACGGTCAAGACGCACATCTTCACGACCACCACGGGCGCGATGAAAAACGCCTTTGGCGGCCTGCTCAACGAACGTCGTCACTGGACGCACCCGGTCATCCACGAAACGCTGGTGGACCTGCTGATGATTCAGAAGAAGATCCACCGCGGCGTCTTTGCGGTCATGGACGGCACGTTTGCCGGCGACGGGCCTGGCCCGCGCTGCATGATCCCGTATGCCAAAAATGTTATCCTGGCGAGCGATGACCAGGTGGCGATTGATGCCATTGCCGCCAAGCTGATGGGGATTGATCCGCTCTCGATCAAGTTCATTCGCCTGGCGCACGAGCTGGGCCTGGGTTGCGGCGATCCGCGTGACATCGAGATTGTGGGCGACCTGGCGGCTGCGCAGCAAAACTGGCACTTCGACGGCCCGTTCAAGAAGATGACTTTTGCCTCACGTATGCAGCACAAGATCTATTGGGGGCCGCTCAAGAAGCCGATCGAATGGTCATTGAAGACGGTGCTGGCGCCGTGGTCCTACCTGGCGTCGGTGGTCTACCACGACTCCTTCTGGTATCCATTCCTGGGGAAGAAGAAGATGGCCGAGGCGCTGGAGAGCGATTGGGGCCATCTGTTCCGCAACTGGGAAACCGTGCAGCCCGACGCCATGGGCTACCCGCAAGTGGGCCAGACCGCGGCTGAACTCAAGCGCACGGGCCTGGCCGCCTTCTGGCGATCGTTCGGCATTCTGTGGACCGCGTTCAAGGAAGCGCCCGAAATCGCAGCCAGCCGTCGCCCGCACGCGGCCGTGCACGATTAGCAAGATCGAACGGCAGGGGAAACTGATTCGCACCGCTGAGGCAGAAGGTCGGACGCTTGCCAGCGCCGCCTTCGCCTCACGGTGCGGCAGTCAGGCGCACGAGTTCCAGGGCGGGGCGCCCGCTGCGCTCTCGGAACAGCGCCAGCGATTCAACGCGGCGCGCGTGCGCGGCGGCCAGGGCCTCCAATTCCTCGCGGCGCCCTTGAAACACGGTGAACTCCGGCGTGTGCAGAAGATAGACGCTGTTCGCATCGGCCACGAAAGGCGCCAGGCGGTCGTCAAAATCAGCGTCTGGGCGATCAAGCCGCGCGTAGCCAAAGGCTTCGATCGGCGCCACGCGGCCCTGCGCCAGGAAAGCCACCGGCGCATCAATACCCCAATCCAACACAATCGGCGCATTGATTCCCTCGGCTTCCAGGTAGGCGGCAAGCCGATAGGTGACGTCCGAGTGCGCCGCATAGCCTCCGCTGCGCGCCAGGATGGCGTGGTACTGTAAGGTGTCCCAGGCGTCAAATCCACCCCATGCCAGAAGGGCGACAAAAACGAGCAGCGCCGGCCGGCGGCCATGCTGAGCCAGCAGGTCAGCGGCGGCCGCGCCCAGCAGCGGCAGCAGCGGCAGCAGCAGAGCAAAATGCGTAATGAACAGGTCTGACACGGTGAAACAGCTCTGCACGACGATCAGCGCAGCCAGCAGCGTCAAGCCAAGCACACGGCGCCACTGAGTTGGGGCAGACGCGCTGAGCTGGAGCAGCCAGGCCGGAGCCGGCTGCGCGTCCTGACCCGGCTGCGGCGCTTCGTATGCCAGATAGACCTCGAATCCAACCAGGATCGCGGCGGCCAGCAGCGCGGCCAGCGCCCACGGCGCCGCCGGATTGGCGTACACTTCGCCCAGATACCAGAAATGATGCCCTTGCAGGAGAATGACGAGCTGTTCGATCCGCTGCGCCAGGTTGGCCCCAAAATTGGCATTGCTGACGCCGTAGTAGGAGGTGCCGAGGTTGCCGACAATACTCGCCACGGTGCCGCCGGTTTGCAGGTTGAAGAGCAGGAGCGGCCACACGCCCGCAAGGAAAGCCAGCGCCATGCCAGCCAGCAGCCGGCCCGGCCGCTGACTGTGACCGCCCGGCCGCCACCGGCTCCGCAGCCAACCAATCGCAGCCAGCGCCAGCATGGCGCCAATGCCCCAGATGAAGAGCAGTTTGGCCCAAACGCCCAGGCCCCACAGTAAGCCCGTCAGCCACAGCCAGCGCGGCTGGCGCGTCTGTCGCCAGCGTTGGGCGCTCCAAAGGCTGGCGAAAAACAGGGTTACGGTGACATTGGTGACAAGAATGCCTTGTCGGCTCCAAAAGATAAACGACGGGTTGACGGCCAGCAGGAGGACCGCCAGGCCGGCCGTGCGCCGATTGAACGCGGCCGCGGCAAATACGTACAGGAAAACCAGCGTTAGCCCAGCGCAGAGGATGGGCAGGCTGCGCAGGGCCGGCACACTGACGCCGCCCAGCGCCAGGAACGGCAGCGCCAGGTAAACATTGAGCGCGCCGATGTAATCTTGCACCATGATCGGCAGCGTCAGGCCAAAGAGGTGCAGCCCAGCGCCGCGAAAGAGGGTCAGCGGCTGGCCGCGCAAGAGCTGCATGGCATTCAGCCCAGCTTCTTTGGCTTCATCATAGTGGAGACCAGGCAGATCAAGCTGGTACGCGGCGCCGCAGAAGAAGATCAGCAGCGCCAGCGCGAGGGGCGTCCACAATCGTGCTCGGCGCCCAAGTTCAGACTTCATCATGCGCGTTCAACGCACCAGCAGTTCAGCTTCAGAAACCAGGCTTTCATAATTGTAGCCAGAAGCGTAGAAGCGAATCCAGTTGACGTGCGATGGCCGGGTGTCTTTGAGGAGTTCAATCAAGTTGGGCGATTCGTAGGCATACCAGACTCCGCGCGGAATTTTCTGTACATTGCGCAGCGGCCAGGGCCGTGTGGCATCGAGATCAAGGTAGTAGAAACCAGAAGTCCACAGGCGCTCAGTGCCATAAATATCATTGTAGCTAATTTGAACCGCCAACGGAAACTCAGAGCTTTGCATTCCTGCGCCTTGCAGGCTCTGGAATACCAACTGGACGTAGAAGGTGATATTGAGCGCGTCAAAGTCACGCACGTCAACGTTGAGATCCTGGCGAATCTCCGTCTCGGCGTGAACACCCTCCTGACCGCGGCGTGCGAAGAGAACGGCCTGGCGGCCATCGCGCGCAATCAATTCCACAGAGCCGATGCCCACATTCTGCTGTGCATCTTCACGCACATCCACAAAGCTCTTGACGCTCCAACCATCCAGGCTGGTGGTAAAGCTGCCATTCGCCAGCAGGTCTTGTTCCACCGATTGGGGCGCGCCAGGCGCCTGACCAGCGGCAATGCGCGTACGTTCGCCCGCAGGCACCACCACCACTTGGCCGACGCCCGTTACGGTCGCTTCACCGCCACGCGTGGTCACCTGCGTCTCTTCATTGCGCACTTCAACCGAATAGTTGCCATCGGGCAGGCGCGCCGAGCCGTGGGGAGTCTCCACCACGACAGTGAGCGGCCGCTCGCTGCGTCGCGACGGACTCACGCGAATCCGGCCATGTTCCAGGTAAAGAGTCAGGCGGTCAGCCTCGCTGCTGTAACCAAAGCGCGGCACGCGCGCCATGGTCAGTAGAAACGAGGCATTGTTATAGAGGGTGATGGTAGCCAGCGAATCCTGCCCCTGCTCGTCGGCGTAGAAGGTCAAAATGGCGCTGGACTTTTCGTCGGTTGCCACGCGCTGGTCTTCACCGACGACCGCGTGGGACACCACGGCTTGGGTATCGCGCGTCTTGATGGAGGTCACCAACACGGCGCCATCAATGACGTTGAGGTCGAGCGGGCGGGGATCGGAGGCATAGAGCAGAAAACTGCGGCCGGCCAAAGGCGCGGCAATAGATAACGAGCAGCAGAGCACAAAAGCAATCACCATGACGAACCAGGCCATGCGCGCCGGATTGCTGCGAAACCGCCGCACACCCCAGCCGGGCGCATCGTTGGATGAAGAAACGCGCGCGCCGCTGTTGACCAGTCCGGCGGCCTGTGGTGGATTGTCTGGAGCGGGCGCTTGATCGTGCGAAGTGAAATTAGTCATTGCCGACCGGCGGTTGCTCCATCTCGTCGCCTGCCTGCAAACGTTTCAACCACTGGCGGGCGTCGCGATCTTGAGGGTTAATTTCCAGCGCCCGATAAAAATGCGCACAGGCGCGTGTGAGCTCACCGCGATCTTTATAAATGAGGCCCAGGTTGTAATGCACATTGTGCAGATTGGGGTCAATCTGCACGGCTTTCTCAAATGCCGCAATGGCCTGATCCTGGCTGGTGTGCGTCGAAAGTTCGAGGCGGCCGAGATAGGCCGCGCCCAGGTTGGTCCAAATCATGGCGTTGTTTGGTTCCAACTGCGCAGCGCGCTCCAAGATCGGCACGGCCTGGCGGTACTTCCGCTGCATGATGTAAGCGCCGCCCAGGTTGATCGCAACCGAAATGTTGTCTGGCGCCAACTGCAGCGCTTCACGCAGCGGAACAAGGGCCTCGCCGGGGCGTTGGCTTGCCAGCAGCCGCGCCCCCTGGTTGAGAAGTTCAATCACGCGAGCGGCCGGATCCGGCGGGGCAGCCGACGCTCGCGGCCGTCGAGGCTGATTGGTAGTTGCCATCATGTGCTCCAATTAGTTCGTATCGTCTTCGTCAAAATCGGACTCCATGACATCGTCTGCATCGAGGTCATCATCGAAGTCCCGGTCGAACTCATCGTCGAAGTCCCGGTCGAACTCGTCCTCCTCGTCGTCTCGTTCATCTTCCGACTCGTCGTCATCATGCACCGCGAAATCAGTGCGGTTGAAATCGAGCATCTCCAGCGCCTCCACGGCGTACGGGTGAAGGTCTTCATCGTCGCTGCGGATGACCAGCTGCAGCGCCTTGCGCGCTGTTCTCCCCCCAATTGCGCCCAAGGCATGCACAGCCGTGCGCCGCGTGGCGACATCCGGGTCTTGCAGCAGGATGAGCAGGCGTGGAATCGCCGTGGTCAGTCCAAGCTCGCCCGCGGCGAAGGCGGCCGCCGCGCGGTTGGCCGCTGAATCGCTCTCAAGCTCGCGGCGCACGTAGGGATTCCAATGGCTGTCCGCGCTGTTGCCCATGGCGCGCAAGGCGCTGGCCTGCATCAGTTCATCCTCGTCGTCATAGGCATCGCGGATCAAAGCACGCACGCGTTGATCGCTGGCGAAGCCAATCGCCTCAATCGCTGCCAGCGTCAAGCTGGCCGCCTCGGTTTCTGCAGTCAGCGCGGCCAAGAGGGTTTCTACGGCGTTGGCGGCAGAGGCGTTGGAAATCTCCTCGTACTCGCCCAGCAGCACGAACCGTCCCAGGGCTTCGGCAGCCGCCGCGCGCACCCGCTCATCGGGGTCTGTTCGCAAGAGGTGGATGAAGCGCTGCATCAAAGGCTCATCGTCGTCTTCCCACAGTCCCTCAATGGCCGCATAGCGCACGACGGGATCAGCATCGCCTAATGCCCACAGAAAAATGGCCGTGTAGTCAGTTTCGATGTGGTCTTGAGCGTAATCATACAGCGCGGCCATCAGTTGCTGGCGCCGCGCCAGACTCCATTGATCCCAGGCAGCTTCGAAGAGCGCCATTTCCCTGTGACTCAAGTCGGAAAGACCGACGAAGACTTTTTTCAAAAACGCGCCTGGTTCATGCTCGATCAACTCGAGCGCCTGTGTCAGGTTTTTATCCATCAGCTAATTCCATAAAAACTCGCGTGTCTCACTGGCGGGACTGATGCGCTGGATGGCAGTCACGCGGCCGGCGCTGTCCACCGTGACGCTGACCATGGTCACCCGCCAGCTGTAGCGGCGTCCGGTTTCTTGCTCAGCCTGACCATACAACAGGTTGGAGACACGCCAGCCAGTTGTCGTGGTCACCTCTGAAGCGCGCCAGTCAAAATTCCCACCCACGCGGTAGCCAATCTCCAGGAGGTAGGCGACCGAGTCAGGCAGCGCGCCGGCTGATTGCCAGTTCAGGAGAATAATGGCATCATCGCCGTTGTATGCACTGCCAGAAGCCGGCCCGGTGAGAATGGGTGCGCTCATTTGTACGCTTGCGGTGCCGGTGGCGCGCACGGTGGG
>JBGAVB010000080.1:0-261 GCA_044228345.1 Anaerolineae bacterium
GTAGGCATGATGGGTTCCTTTCTGGAAGTAGGAAGGGGATAGTTATAGCAATTAGGCTGCTGCGGTCTTCCTGCACTGTACGGAGATTGTCCAGGCTACGAACGACTACCAGCCAGTTGGTTTGTGAAACACACCATGGGCGTCGGTCAGCACTTCAGGGAATTGACTAACAGCCAGGAGGCCTTGACGAATCTGTCTCACAAATGAGGCGTGTTGTGCAAGCACCCTGCTCGTCGGATTTCTATGCGGATTGAGAACGCC
>JBGAVB010000080.1:271-8934 GCA_044228345.1 Anaerolineae bacterium
CCAGGAGATCAGAGTCGTTCGTTACAATCGCAGCCGCCTCGTACTGTTTCTTGTATCCGTCATTGATGAGATGAGCCGCAATGTTGACGTCCGATCCTTTCTCCTCAGTCTTGATGACTTTTGCAAATCTTGGGCCATCTGGGGTCGGCTGCGCCAAGGGCATCATGACGTCATGGGACAGGAATCTGCCAAAGATGATCTCGATATCGGGGAGGGTACTCAAGGCTCGAAGATAGATTTGTTGGCGTGTTGGCTTATCGGGATCGTCATGACGAGCACTCACACGAGCGGTAAAGTACTTGATCTTGCTAATCTGGTGGCTAGGAAGGAGCCATGAGCACAAAACGTATGGGTTGAGCCACTTGTAGGGTGTATCTTTAACCGCACCGTAGTACAAGTTGAAACCATCAATGTATACCCACGTTTGCATCTTCTCTCCTTCTGGATAAGCAGAGACCGTACTCGGAGAGTACGGTCTCGCAGCCTGCCCCCGAAGGGACAGGGGGTTTGATGGACTAATTATAAATGAGCTCCAGGCGCCGGTCAAGTTACGATCTTCGGCAATCGCGCAGGTTGATGTCATCCACGTAGAGCCAGGTGCGATCGGACAGACGCTGGCTGTCGTTGTTGACTTCAAAGTAGAGGCGCACAGTGCGCCCTCGGTAGGCTGTAAGATCGAAGCTGAGCGGCTGCCAGGTGGTTTGATTCTCCAGTCTGCGCCACAACTCAGCGATCATGCTGCCGTTGCTTGGGTTCAAGATTGCCAGGCGCTGGTAGTCGCCGCTGCTGTCTTGCGTGCCCGGCTTGACCCACAGCGTCAGCGTGAGCTTCTGCGCGCTGGCAGGCAGACGCACATCCTGGTAGGCTGTTGACAGGGTTGCGGCTGTACGATGGAGGTCTGGGCCGGTTGGCAGCAAACCCAACTGCAAGGCGCGGCCGCCCCCGTGAACGTCAGCGGTCGTGTAGCGAGCTGTGCTGTCCGTCGTCATGAGCTGCCAGTTACGCGTCTGTTCAAAATCGCCGTTGGGCAGAAGGTCAGCGCAGGTAGGCGTACTTCCGGCGGTCGAATCCTGAGCGGATGCAACCGTCAACGTCACGGTCGTCGCCGCGCTGTTGTTCAAGATTACCGGCGCCAGCGTGCTCAGCGCGCGCACGGGTGATCCCAGCGAGAAGGTGATGACCGCGCCAGGAACGCCGCATCCTTGCCAGCGGTCCTCATCGGCCGCGCGCACCATGACGCTGTAACCAACCCCGACGTCCCCGGTAGCCGATGCGGTGCGGCCGTACCCGCACGCCCGGCCGTCAATCCAGGCGGTGACGGTCAGGCCGGCCGTAGGTGTGAAGCCGCTGCCAGGCTCGATTGTGCCGTAGATCAGCGCGGGCGGGCTGACCAGGCTCAACGTGGGCCAGATCGAATCAGTCGGCCTCACCGCGCGGGTGTTGGTTATCTGTCCAGAGGCAGATTCGGCAAAGGGCGATAATCCTTTGAAGCGCAGCACCGCGTCGCCGGTCGTGTGGATGAAGTAGCCTTGACCGAAGCGCAGTTCCTGCAAGCTGTTGACCCCAGCCGGCGCGCCGGGCGCGTAGACCTGCCAGGGATCGGCCGCCAGGGTTGGGGTGTAGCCGTAGACCAGGGTGAATGCGTCGTCCGGCAGCGAGGCCAGCGCCGCCGCGATCGTTCGGGTCGGCGGCTCTGCGACGGGATAGCCAAAGGCGTGCCAGCCAGCCCCTTGCAGCGCGATCTCTGTGCTCGACAGCAGTGCGTACAGCCCCGGTTCCCGAATGGCAGCCACGGCGTTGTTGGAAGCCAGGGCCAGGGTGGTTGCCAGCGGCTCCCATTTGCTCTTCTCCTCATTCCAATGGTAGATGCGCAGGGATGGCTCTTCGCCGGGCGGCACTTCGCTGCCGAGGTAGCCGATGCTGAGCGACGTGCTCGTCAGGGTCACGTTGGCCGTGGCGGCCAGGCGGTGCGCATGGCCGACAAGCGTGGCCCAGGGCGGCAGGTCGGGAATCTTGACCGCGGTCTGCAGCACAGCGAGATGCGTTTCGTCTAAGTCCAGGTTCTGACCGTAGAGCATGGCCTGCCCGTCGTTGGAGAGCACCGGCGCCAGGCGGCCGGTGCCCACGATCTTCGCCAGGCGGCCGGTGCCCACGATCTTGGCCGGGCTGCCGTTCACGGTCAGATCGAGCGTGATGCGGCAGGCTTCTGCGCCGGTTTGGGCCTTTTGGTCAATGGTCAGACAGGGCTTGCTGCTGTCCGTTGTGATGTCAATGAACCCGGCGCTGCCCATGAACGGCAGACTGGCCGTGAAACCGTCTCCGTGGCCCGTCATCGTGATGCGTGTGGTCTCCATCAACGGCGCGTCGGTGGGAACCATGCGGGCACTGAAATCCAAGCCGCTGGTTGGGACGCCGGTCAGCGTGATGGCAACGGTGGTTGAGTTGACGGGACTGACGCGAACGTCGGGCTGCCATGTTCCAGCCAGCTCACTGAGCACAAGTTCTTGATTGCCTCGTTCCGCTATCTGCACGCAGCCCTGGCGCTTTTCGCTCGGATCCATGACGCACAACGTGTCGCCGGCCTGCGCGCCCCAGGCTTGTACCTGACCCAATTGTGGCCGGCCCAGGTCGGTGATGCGGCCATCCGCTTTATACAGAAAGGCGCGTGTGGCCGGGCCCGGCTCAACCGAGCCTTCCTGCGCATCAAGCAGATTGAAAATGGGCACGGAAAGGGTGCTTGTCAGCGCGTCGGGCGCCACCTCGCTGACCTGAGTGACGCTAATCGGCAGGGTGTCTGGTCCCAGGGTATTGAGGGTGGGCGCGCGCAGGATGGGGTAGAACGCTTCGATCGTTGCCCAATCGGCGCGACCGCTGCTGCGATTGGAAAGCGTTTGTTGACAGTCGGCCGCCCAGGTTCCGTCCGCCAGGTGAAACTCGCCGTTGCCACGCTCGTCGTCTTCCTTGTAAGGATCGGCCATGACACCCGAGCAGTCGGTGACCGGAGTCAACAGGCCAGCATCCAAACCCAGGTAGTTATCATCCAGGAAAAAGAGATAGTGTCCTAGCTCATGCGCCAGGGCGCGCGGCCAATCTTCGCCCAGGTTGCCAGCCGTGCTATCGCCAAAACGGTTCCAGGTGGCGCCAATGTCCACGACGCCGGGGCCATACGCAATACCCGATTTGAGCGGGTCGGTAATGATGGCGCTGACCACGCCACCCTGCGTGGCACTTGGGCGCAGACGGTTGGTGGCATGGATGCGGATGTCGGCGTCGAGCCAGCGATTGCTGCCGTTGTCCGTCGGCTGACGAGCCGCGTCGTGATAAAGCGTGATCTGCCCCAATGCGGCCTGACCGTTGGTCCAATCGTACAGCAGCTCCGACGCGCGCTGCAGGTCGCTGGTCAAGCGGGCCACGTACCGGCGGTCGCTGTGTGCGTCCCATTCCAGGGCTACCTTCAGATTGAAGAGCAGGAATGGATTGCTCGAGGAGATGGTTAATGTTTGCGTACCAGGAACCGAAACGTTCCACAGATCGGCTGCCACGCGCCGTGTTTGCAGCGGGTTGCGATTCAAGTTATTCACGGGAAAGATGGGCGCACTGGTGTAATAGAGCTGCGTGCGCGTCAGGGGCCAGGGGGGCGGCTGTTCTACCAGCCGCTGCGCGGGGCTGACCGACCAGGTGAGCGTGATAGGCCACGGCAAAGACGTCATCACCGGCCACAGGGCAAACAAACGGTCATCCCGGTTGAGATCAACCAGGTCAGGCGTCTGGCCGCATGCATCGAGGCGACCACAGGCGTCCGTTCGCGCCGCGACGCCATCCGCGGCGGTCAGGGGCGCGGCCAGGCGTTCATGGGTCGCCTGGCGATAAACCAAAGCGCCAGAAATCGGTTGGGCGCCGCTGATGACTTGCAAGGGGGTCAGAATGGGAATGTGTACCTGGCCGTGACGAATCATTCTGTATTGGTAAGGCCCCGCAGTTCGGTTTTGACAGGGCTTCACCGTGGAAGCCAGGACAAGGCGTAGATCTATGTCATCATGCCAGCGGCTGCCCGCGTCGAGCAATGACCAGGTCATCACCCTCGTTGCCATCACGCTGGTCGCGCTGCGTGACTGCAAAGCCTTTAGATCGCCGTAAGCTGGCGTGAACCAGGGGGGCCCATCGTCGAGCGAGACGGCCGGCGCCGCGCTAAAGTCGCAACCACCATTGGGCACCGCCAGGGAGTAGGTCAAGGCATGCGTTGCCGCGAGGCCTTCCGTATTCGTGATTGGCCCATCGGTGGTGAGACGAATGGTCTGCGCATCGGCGCGGGCATCACCGCGGCGCCGATTGAGATAAAACATGAGGCGTCCTGTACCGTCATTCGGATTGAAACGATCAGCCAAAACGACATCCGGCTTACCGTCAGCGTTCAGGTCGCCCACGGCGACGGCACGTGTGAAATGCTTGCCGCGCGTCAGCACGACCGTCCTGGCGTCCGAAAACCCACCATGACCGTCGTTCAGATAGATGAGGTTGTCCAGGGCCAGCAGCCTCACATCGTCGGCCGTTGCCCAGGCGCCGACCACGATGTCTAAGCTGCCGTCGCCATCGAAATCGCCCAGGCCCACGCTGTACGTTTTGTTGTCGAGCGTTCCCAGGTAAGCGGCCGATTCTGTAGTAAATCTCCCCTGCCCGTCATTGAAATAAACGACGTTGGGTGCGTAGAAATTGGCCACCACCAGGTCCAAGTCGCCATCGCGGTCGAGATCGCCCAGCGCCAGTGCATAGGTGCTTTCAAATTCGGTGCCAAAGCGATAGCTCGGTTCAAGGGCAAAATGCCCGGCGCCGTCGTTGAAATAGACCGCATTCTGCGCATTCTGGTTGCCTACGACGATGTCGGGCCAGCCATCACGATTGAGATCGCCAACCGCTACGCTGGTGGTGGAATCGTCTGACCCGCCCAGGGTTTGAGTGGGGGTGACAGGAAAACCGCCTTTGCCATCGTTGAGGTAAATCGCGCTTTGCTTCTTGCTGCCAGCCACGATGTCGGGCCATTGATCGCCGTTGAGATCGCCCACCGCCACGCCCCACGTATCGCTCAAGGCGTTGCCCAAGGCCAGAGGGTTGGCAGAAAAGGCGCCGGCGCCGTCATTGTAGTAGATATAATTAGGCTGGCCCGCGGCGTTACCGGAGATGATGTCGAGATCGCCGTCTTTGTCCAGGTCAGCCAGGGCCACGCTGTTGGCTATGGCGCTCACGCCGCACAATGCGATTGACCCCCTCAGGCAGGTGAGTCTCCCTGCGTCCGCGCCAGCAACGGCGTCGAGCGTCCCGTTACCGTCCAGAAGACAAGCGGTTGCACCCCCGGTTGCGCAAAGTAGATGCGATGCCGCTCTCCGTAATTGGCGGCAACGAAGTCAAGGCGGCCATCGTCATTGAGATCGGCCACGGCCACCGCGTAGGTGCGATCGGCGCCAGAGCCAAAGTACTGCACATCGCCCTGGGTGAAGCCAGCCCGGCCGTCGTTGAAATAGACGCGATTGCGGGTGGCGGCGCTGCCGCTGCGCAAGCCAAATCCCACGGCCAGGTCGAGCGTATCGTCGTTGTTGACATCCCCCAGCGCCAGAGTCATGGGCATGTCATTGTCGGTGAAGGAAATGTCCGATGTCTTGGCCCAGCCGGCCAGTGTATTGGTGTAAACGACGATGGCCTGTGCCTGGTTGTTGAGATTAGAATAAGCAATTCCCACGTCAGGCCGCCCATCGTCGTTCAAGGCGCCCGCAATCAGCGCCGCCACGCGCCCGCGCGTCGTTCCAATCTCGCCTGACGGGACAAAACGGGCGCCGTCCTCATTAAGGAAAGTCCGCACCGGCCTTTGGTCGAAGCCAAGCACGAGATCAAGCCGCTTATCCACGTTGACGTCGGCCAGGGCTATAGCCGTGGCGCTCATGGCCTCGGTCGCGGTCAGCCAGGCTGCAACGCTAAAATTGGCCTGGCCGTCGTTCAGGTAGACGCGGGTCGCAGCATCTTCGCCGCCGATGACCAGGTCGAAGTCGGCGTCGCAATCCAGGTCGCCGATGGCCAGGACAGGCGCGAGAGCCGATGCCACGCTCACAGTCGGCACTTGCGTGGTCGTAAACTCGAGCGTGGCTGTCACCGCCTCCTGGTGCGCGTTGAGGTAGAGTTGAGCCGGCCCCTGGGGCGAGAGAGCCAGCACATCGAGCCATCCGTCGCCGTTCAGGTCCGCCACGGCGATGACGCTGGTATACGCGGATGAATTGGAGAGGGTGATCGTCCCCGTGATCGTCGTGGGGAAGCCGCCGCGGCCGTTGTTGAGGTAGATGCGATTGTCCTCACCCTGGTTGCCCGCCACCAGGTCGAGGGCGCCGTCGTTGTTCATGTCGCCGACGGCCAGGCTGGTTGTGCGCTCGCTGCCCGTGCCCCACGGACTGATCGGCGTCGGACCGGAGGCCAACACGGCGGGCGGTCTCAGAACCAGGAACAAGGCCCACAGCAGCGTCAGGGCTAACGCGGTGGAAACGGCCAGTGCGCCCCACAGGCGGAGCCATCGTCGGTTGATGAACGTGCTCATGGTATCCCCCTTGCAGTCAGCGTTTCTTGCAGATCACGCGCTGCGCCGAGATGGGTGAAGGTGTTGGCGGCCGCGTCGAAGAGCGGCTGCGCCGCTTCGGCGTCGCCCTGGGCCAGGTGCAGCCGCGCCCAGGCCAACTGCGTGCGCGCCGCTTCATACGGGTCTGCGCCGGCCAGCAGTTCCAGGCTGTGCGCCAGGGCGGCCGCCGCGGCGGCGAACTGTCCGCTGGCGGCCAGCGCGCGGCCCTGCACCCTGAGACTCATGCCCTGCTCCAGCGGCGCGTCGACGGCCGCGGCCAGCGACTGCTCCACCGCAGCCAACGCGGCGGCCGCGTCGCCCGCTGCCAGCTTGATCTGACCGCGGCGCCGATGAATCTCCGGCAAGAATCCGTAGATATGCGTGGTCGAGGCCAGGCGCTCGGCCTCATCCACCTGATCAAGCGCAGCCGCGAATTCTCCGCGGTGCTGCTGCCATTCGGCCAGGTTGAGCAGTCCGGCAATTTCATGCCTGACGAGGTGATGCTGGCGCGCGAGATTGACCGCAGCCTGCAACTGCACGCCAGCCTCGGCGTCGCCCCCGCGGCGCAGCAGCATGTAGCCTAGGTTGCCGGCCAGTTGCGTGCGCTGCGTGCCGCTGCCCAGCCGGCCGGCCAGGTCGTTCGCCGTGGTCAGCCTCTGGACAGCGCCTTCCCAGTCACCCTGGGTAAAGATGTAGATTCCCAGGTTCATTTCGGCCGTCAGACGCTGGAATTCGTCGTGCGTCTGCTGCGCCCGCGCCGCGGCCTGCATGGTATGACTGATCGCGCCCTCCAGGTCGCCTAACGCGTTGGCCACGATGCCCAGGTTGAGCTGCGCCCGCATCCAGAGTTGGTCGGGCAGATCTGGCGCCGCCTGCAGCGCGGCCTGCGCCGCTTCTCGACTTCCGCTCCAATCGCCGGCCACATACTGCACCGTGCTCAGCGCCACTAACAGTTCGGCGCGCTCCAGTCCCGGCTCGGTTCCAGCCTCTGCCAGGCCGCGATCCAGCCAGGTCCGTGCTTCATTGGGCGCTTGATCCGACAGCAGCTCGCCCAGGCGCTGGCAGGCGCGCACGATCAGGCTGCGCCGCGCCGGCGTGGGCGGCAGGCGTTCGGCCAACTCCAGGACTTGGCGGTAGCTTGCCTGCGCCGCTTCGCTGGCGCTGTCGAACTGATGGATTTCGCCGGCCGTCAACAGCCGTCGCGCCTGCAGCAGGTCGGGCAGGGGGTGGTTTGCAAACTGGGCCAGCAGCCGCTGCAGGGCATGCGCCTGGCCGCGATTGATGAAGGTCATGATGTCGGCGGTTGCCAGCGCAGCCGCATGTTCGATCTCGCCCGCACGTAGGAAATGCTCGATAGCCAGCAGGGGATCGGGCTGTTCCTGCTCGTAGAACGCGCCCGCGCGCCGGTGCAGCCTTCGGCGGTCATCGGGGCCAAGATCGGCGTAGTAGTACGAGCGCAGGATGGCGTGCAGACCGAAGACGCGGCCTTCGGGGGTTTCCTGGACGGTCAGCAGGTTGCGATCGCTCAGCGATTGCAGGTGACGCAGCAGGCCGCTGCGCTGCAGAACGGCGCTGAGCGCCGCGCGCGTCACGGGATAGCCGAGCAAGACTGACATCGCCTCCAAGACGGCGCGCTCATCGCCAGATAAGGCCGTATCCACCTGCTGAATCACAAAACGCTCCACGTCTTGCTGGTCGCTGAGGCTGGCAATCAGCGCGGCAGGATTGGGGCTGCGGCCCAGCATGGCGGCTGTCAGATTGAGCAGCTGCGCGTTCCCCTGGGTTTGTTCATGCAGCGCAGCCAGGAGCGCGGGCGCCAGGCTGATGCCGCGGCGCTGCAGCAGGTCGGCGGCATCGTCCGGAGTCAAACCGGCCACGGCCCTGAACTGTACGGTTTGGACGAAGGCTGGCATACGGCGGGCCGCCAGGATCAACGACATCTCGCCGGCGTGGACCACCCGCGCCAGTCGCTCGACGAACGGCTCGATCAGGGAGCTTCCTTCGTCCACCAGGTGAAAATTGTCCAGGCACAAGAGGCAGTCTAGCCCACGCAGTTCTTCGAACAGGTAGT
>JBGAVB010000081.1:0-8913 GCA_044228345.1 Anaerolineae bacterium
TACAAAAATGGCACAACCCGCATCGAGTTGGATGAAGCGCCGACCCATGGCTTTATCGGCTGGCACGGACGTTGCGAAGTGCACGAACAATTTACGGTGCAGGACATTCAGAATGTGCGGCTGCAATTCCCCGATGTCGAGATTGTCGCCCACCCCGAATGCAGCCCGGATGTGGTCGCCGCCTCCGACTTTTCGGGCAGCACCACTGCGATGATCCGCCATGTGGAGCAGAGCAAAAAGTCACGCTATCTGCTGCTCACCGAATGTTCGATGGCAGATAACATCGTCGCCGCCAACCCGCACAAGGAACTATTGCGACTCTGCAGCGTGCGCTGTCCACACATGAACCAAATCTCGCTGCAGATGACCCGCGATGCGCTGCGCGATGTGCAGTACGTGATTGACGTGCCTGAAGAGATCCGTGTGCGCGCCGCCCAGGCCGTACAGCGGATGATTGCGATTGGATAAACCATGAGCGAATACCTGGAAACGGACGTTCTGATTCTTGGCAGCGGCATTGCCGGCGCCACGGCCGCCCTGGAACTGGCCGATGCCGGCGTAGGTGTGATGGTGGTGACGCGCGCAGCGCAGCCAGAAGACTCGAACACGCTCTGGGCGCAGGGCGGCATCATCTACCAGGGCGAACATGATGCGCCGGAAAATCTGGCCGCCGATATCCTGCGCGCCGGCGCCGGTCACAGCTACCCCAAGGCGGCGCAGCTCCTGGCCGCAGAAGGGCCGCCCGTGCTGAAGCGCGTCTTGCTGGAGCGGGTGGGCGTGCAGTTCGACCGCCAGGAAAACGGCGCGCTGTCGCTGGCGCTGGAGGGCGGTCATTCGATGCCGCGCATCCTGCACGTGGCCGACCACACCGGCAAGGCGATTGAGCTGGCATTGATGCAGGCGCTGGCTGCGCATCCACGGGTGACGATGTTGACCGGTCACACGGCCGTGGACTTGCTGACGCCGTCGCACCATTCCTTGAACCGACTCGCGCTCTATGAACGCCGCGCCTGCGTGGGCGCGTATCTCTTCGAGCAGGCGACCGGTCAGGTCAAGCGCTGCCTGGCGCGGGAAACCATCCTGGCGACCGGCGGCCTGGGCCAGATTTTCCTGCGCACCACCAATCCCCCTGGCGCGCGCGGAGACGGCGTGGCGATGGCCCAGCGCGCGCAGGCGCGGGTGATCAACATGGAGTTCGTGCAGTTTCACCCGACGACCTTCTATGACGTGGCCGCGCCCAATTTGCTGATATCCGAAGCGGTGCGGGGCGCAGGCGCGCGGCTGGTGGACGCCAACGGCGAGCCGTTCATGCAGCGTTATGCACCGGAGTGGAAGGATTTGGCCCCGCGCGACGTGGTGGCGCGCAGCATTCACCAGGAGATGTTGGCGCGCGATGTGACGCATGTGTACCTCGATTTGCGCTCGTACATCAGCGAGGCGCGTATCCGCGAGCACTTCCCCAACATCTATCAGAATTGTCTGCAATATGGCGTGGACATCACCAAGGATTTGGTGCCGGTCGTGCCGGGCGCGCATTATTCGTGCGGCGGCGTGTGGGTGGACGAATGGGGCAAGACGACCATTCGTCACCTGTATGCTGTGGGCGAAGTGTCGTGCACAGGAGTGCATGGTGCGAATCGGCTCGCCAGCACCTCGCTGCTGGAAGGGCTTGTGTGGGGCAGCCGGGCCGCGCGTCACATTGCTGCGCATCTGCCCGCCGGCCTGCTGATCCCTGCGGATGACATCCCGCCGTGGCGGGACGATGGCCTGGACGAGCCTGACCCGGCGCTGATCAGCCAGGATATGAGCGCGATCAAGCATATGATGTGGAATTACGTGGGGCTGGCGCGCACGACGCAGCGACTCGACCGCGCGCTGAGCGAGCTTTATCACTTGGAAACTGAGATTGAGAGCTTCTACCGTACCTCCCGTCTGACCGACGGCTTGATTGGCCTGCGCAATGCCGTGCGCACCGCCATTCTCGTGGCCTCGGCCGCCTGGCAGAACAAACGCAGCATGGGCGCGCATTACCGGGAATAAGCATGGACCCACGTCTTAGTTTCGCAGCGCAGTTCAGCAGCCTGGGGCCGGTGGCGTTCAAGGTCACGCTGGCTGCCTTGCTCGGCAGCCTGATCGGGCTGGAGCGCATCTGGAATCGGCATCCAGCCGGGCTGCGCACCAACATGGTCATTTCTTTGGCCTCGTGCCTCTTCACGATTCTGTCGGTGGACGGCTTTCCGATCGAAGGCACGTCGCGAGACACCGCGCGCGTCGCCGCGCAGATCGTCACCGGCGTCGGTTTCCTGGGCGCCGGCGCCTTGCTGCAAACGAAGAGCAGCATCCGCGGCTTGACCACGGCGGCCACGATTTGGCTGGTGGCCGCCGTCGGTATGGCGGTGGGCGTGGGCGCGTTTGCCCTGGCAATCTTCACCACCGTGCTAACGATTATCGGCCTGGTGGCGCTGGCGCCGGTCAGTTTTCATCTGGAAGAGCGGGCCAAAGAACGTCAGCGCCTGCGCCTGCTGACTAGAAAAAACGGCAAGCTGCCCGCAGGCAGTCCGTGGGCGTGGCACGAAGAGGATGAGGAGGATGACGAACTGGGCGAGGCCGATCCTCATCCTTAGCAAAGCAAAAAGACTTCCGAAGTCTTGTAGACTTCGGAAGTCTCCGATCCCCGGTCTCTAGTCCCCGGTCTCCATCCTCTACCAGCCTGGCAACCAGTTCGGAGCGTAGTCGAAATCCACCTCGTTGAATGTCAGCAGCGCCAGACCGCTGCCGTTGGCTTCGATGCGAAACACCTCGCTGTAACCGCTGCCCGCGCGGTAGCCGCTGAAGACGATCGTCTCGCCGACAAAGCCCCAGGCCGGCGCATTCGGCCGCAGCGACTGCGGCGCAAGCAGCGCAATGTTGCTGCCATCGGCCCGCATCGTGTACAGCGCCTGCTGCTCTCGTGTGCCCCAGAACACCAAACGATCGGCCGACGGCGACCAGCTGGGGTCAGCGTCGCCGTTGAGATTGGTCGTGAGGCGCCGGACATCGCTGCCATCGGCCGCCATTGTGTAGATTTCCGGATTGACGCCGCCGCGATTCGACTGAAACGCCAGACGGCCGCTGAGGTGCGACCAGTCGGGACTGAGGTCGGCGGCCGGGTTGTTGGTCAATCTGGTCACGACGCCATCCGCCACGCGCACCGTGTAGATTTCCCAATTGCCATCGCGTTCGCTGCTGAACGCCACGCGGCTGCTGTCCGCCGACCAGGTGGGATCCTGATCTGAGGCGTCGCCAAAGGTGAGTTGGCGGGCGTTCCGGCCGTCGCGACTCATGAGCCACAGATGACCAGGCGCATTCGTTTCTGCGCGCACCATCGCAATCCAGCGCCCAGTGGGCGAGCCGACCGGCGAGGTTTCAAAAGCCGCCGCCGTGAAAGTCAACCGCCGCTGTTCACGGCCATCCGGCAGCATGCGATAGATTTCGCTGTTGCCGTCACGATCGCTGGCAAAGACCACCTGCGCCGGGCCTTGATCCTGAATCACGGTGATGGCATCGCCGTCGCCGCTGGCGACGTAGACCTTATCGCGCACCGAATCGAGGGCAATGCCTTCTTCCGCGCCAGGCGGCGCCGCAATGCTGGTCACCAGGCTCCAGTCATCGGTGCGGTACACTTTCACCTCATCGCCACACGTGACAAAAAGATGCCCGCTGTCTGGATTGATCGCCAGGGTGAACGGCTCCTTGCCCGTGCCAATCGTGGCCACCACGCCCGCGGTTTGCGTATCGAGCACCGTGACCGTATGGGCGCTGCCGCGATTGGCCACGAACAGATAGCGGCTGATCGGGTCAAAGGCCAGGCCGTACGGGCTGATGACGCCGGTGTAGCGGCCCACGGTAAAACCGTCATGCAGACGTGCAATCTCATTGGCGCCGTGGGCCGAAAGATAGACATCCCCCGTCACCGGATCGGCGGCAAACAGGCTCGGCTCATCGCCAACATCATTCAGCGTGCGGACAACGCTCAAGGTGGCAGGGTCAAAAACCGTTACCGAATCGCTGCCGAAATTTGCTGCATAACCGTAGTTGCCCTGCACGACGATGCCGTTGGGCATCAGGTTCGCGGCCAGGGTCTTGACAACAGTGTTCGCATTGACATCCACGATCTTGATGTTGTTTGTCTGGCGATTGGTGACGCCTACCAGGCCCCCCTGGTTGACGAGGGCCACATCATTTGGCCCCGTGGCCTCATCGGCCAGGTTGATTTGGGCTTGCAAGGCTAGGGGCGATGTGTTGGCCACGCCCAGTGTGCGACCGCTGTGATCATTGCCGTGAAAAGCCACGTAGAGGCGCAGGCCATCGGCGCTGAGGGTCAAGCCGTGCGGATGCGCGCCTGCGGGTAGGTTCAGGCGGCCAGCCCAATAGGGCGTTGGCAGCGGCCCAGGCGTCGCCGTTGGGATCGTGGTGGCCGTGCGTGTGGGCGTAGCGGTCGCAGGCGCCGCCGTCGGGGTTGGCGTGCGTGTGCGCGTGGCGGTCGGGGTAGGCGTGCGCGTGCGCGTAGGCGTGGCGGTCGCGCTGGGCGTGCGCGTGACCGTTGCGGGTACGGCCGTCGGGGTCGGCGTGCGCGTACGCGTCGGCGTAATCGTCGCGCATCCGCCGGGCACAGGAACGCTGCCGGTGGGGCAGGCCGTTGGCGTCGGAGTCGGAGTCGGCGTGGACACGGGTGCGGGTAGGCTGTGCAGATCGTAGATAAAGACGCCCGCCGGGGTCGTCACGTACAGGTCGTTGGGGGCGCCGTCCATCACCAGGAGATCGCTCACCGCCAGATCGTCAAACGGCGTTCCGGTCACGCGCACCCACGCGGCCGCCGTGGGCATGAAGACGTACAGCCCATGCGTTGAGCCGAGGAGATAGCGATGTGACGGGTCGGCTGGCATTTGGGCCAGAGAGAGCAGTCCACCTGGCAGCAGGCTGCTCAGCCCGGTTGACAACGTGTTCCAGGTTGTTCCGTTGTTGGTCGTGCGCCACACGCCGTTGGCGGTTGCAGCCAGAACATGGCCGGCCGACCAACGATCTACCATCAGGTCGCCGAACCAGCCCATGTCAAGCTCCGGCGGCGTGGACTGCATCCAGGTGGCGCCGCCGTTGGTGCTGACGATCACGGCGCCGCCGCCGCCCTCGCTCACGCCGCCAACCCACACGGTGGTCCAGGCCGGCTCTACCGGCGCGATAACTTTGACATCGTACAGACCAAACAGCGGGCCAGGCTGATGCGTGAACGTATCGCCGGCATTGGCGCTCAGGTATGACCCATCACAGCCAGCCGCGTACAGGCGTTGGTCTTGTGAATTTGCCGCGAGCGGCTTCAGGTTGAGGCCGTTCAGCAGTTGATACCAGGCGACGCCGCCGTTGGTCGTGCGCCACATGGGTGTGGGGTCGCCGCCCGCGTAGCAAGGATAGCCCTCGCCCGCGTAAAGGATGTCAGGAAAGGCGCTGCTGATCGTGTGTTCCGCCAGCGCCACGCCCATCTCTGACCAGATCGCGCCGGCATCGGTGGAGCGGTAGAGCAGGCGATTGGGGCTGGCCGGCACATCGGCCTGGATGATGCTGCTCCAGGGATAACCAAAGACACGCGCGGCCGGGCCGCCGGGCAGAATCAACTGCTGGTAAGGCGGAATGTCCAGCGGCGCCCAAACGGCGCCCTGATCGTCGCTGCGCAGCGTACGCCCGTGGCTGGTGACAAAATCATACAGCGACGCATACAGCGTGATGCCATTCGGCCCGCCGCCGACGGCCAACGGCAAGGCGCGGAAGGGCGCGACGAAATCGTGCACCAAGTCCCAGGTGATGGCGCTGCGGTCTGGGAGATAGGCGTTGTGGCTGACGAAGAGCACATCATCGTTGCCCACGTACAGGTCGCGCGACTCGCCATCAAGCATCAGGCCGAAGCCTGGCCCGCCGCTAACTGGGAAACCGAGCGGCGCGGTCGGCAGCGGCTCCCACATGACCGCTGTTGTTCGGTAGAGAGTCGCGCCGCCGCGCGGCCCCGTGTTCGTGATGAGGAACATGACATTGTGCGCCTGCGGGTCAATCAAGATCGGACTGGCCACTTCACCGTTGAGGCCCACACCTGCGTCCGCCCAGGTCAAGCCGCTGTCGGTGCTGTGCACCAGCGCGCTCTGAAAACCACTGGCCCAGGGCACGCCAGCCCACAACTGATTGGCGTCATCCAGGCTGACGGTGATTGGCCCAGCTTGAATGTCACTGCGTTTGGTCCAGGTCATGCCGGCGTCGGTGCTGCACCACAACCCCTGAGCGCTGGCGCCAATGTAGAGCGTCTCTGGGTGATTGTAGTCCATGCCGAGGTAGCCGCGACTGCGCAGCGGCGCGCCGCTGATGAGCGCCGGCAGCGGCAGGTAACTCCAGGTCGCGCCGCGATTGATGCTCTTGACCAGGTAGCCTTCATTGGTCAGGCCGTAGAGCGGCCCGTTCTCGCCAGGAGCGGCAGCCAGCGCGCGCAGGTAGCGCGCCTGCAAGAGGTCTGGCGGTACGGTGGGCGTCGGGGTTGGTGTGGGCGCAGGATTGAGCACGAACTGTTTGGGCGCGAACGGCAGGCGGCTGCGGCTGCGGCTGGCGTCCGGCGCGCACGCGGTGAGCGAGGCGTCATCCACGTACATCGCCGTGCTGCGACCGTCGCCGTCGTTGAACGCGCCGAAGTGCACCTGCACCGTGCGGCCAACAAACTCGCTCAGGTCAGCGTCCAGTCGCTGCCAGCTGCGGGCATTGCTGCGCGTCCACAGCAGTGTGCGCAGGATCGCGCCGCTGCCGTCTAGAATTAGCACGTATTGGCGGTCGCCGGCCAGGGGTTTTTCCCACGCCGGGGATGCAGCGCCAGGGGTCGGAGCATCGCCAGGCGTCTGCAGATTGACCTCGGCTGAGACCGGGTACCACCACAGGGTCAGCGTCACGTTGGCGGCGCCTGCCGGCAGCACCACGGTCTGCGATGCGCTGGAGTAGCTGTAGACATCGCGGCCCTGGTCAATGCCGCTGCGGCCGCTGCGCTGACCGCTGCGCACGACGCGCGTGCTGTACCCGGCTGGATAGGGCGTGAGTGGGAAGCGCCAGGCTGCGTCATACTCGAAGCCGCCGTTGACCAGCCGTTCCTCGCACAACCCGCCGTAGTGCCAGACGCCGGCCGAGGTGGCGACGTGAGCCATCAACCCATCCAGCGCGGTCGAAGTCACAGCCAGGGCATGCACATCCGGGTTGCCGGGCGCTGGGCCCAGGTCAATCCAGCTGCCGCCGCTGTCCAGGCTGCGAAACAGGCTGTGGGAAAGACCAGCGACCAATTGGCCGCTGAGGGCCGTGAAGAGCGTGTGGTCGTTGGCGTACGCAGGCGACACGGCCAGCGCCCGCGGGAACGGCTCATACACGCCGGGCAAGCCTGCCGCCGTCAGCGCCCACGAACCGCCGCGGTTGGTGGTGCGCTGCACCGCGCTCTCCGGCCGACCATCGCCAGGCGACTCAATGAAACGGTAGGTGGTCCACGCTGTGTTGTCCTGAGCGTAGAGTGGAGACACAACGGCGCCAAAGCCTGGTGCATAACCGCCCATGCTGGCCCAGGTCAATCCGCCATCGGTGCTGCGGCGGGTTGCGCCATAGCCGGTGGCGAACAGGGTATGATCGCTGGCAAACGCAGGTGAAACCGCCAGGTTGAAGGCGTCATAACTGTCGCCGGACGGCACCAGGCGGTAGGCCGACCAGGCGGCGCCACCATCGGTAGACTTGAAGACCTCATCGCCCCTGGCTGTCCACAGCGTGGCGTCGGTCAGGTACGCAGGCGACAGGGCCAGAGCGCGCATCTCGCCCCGGCTCGTGTCGAACGTCCAGGTCTGGCCGCGGTCGGTGGACTTGACCAGGCCCGCTGCCCAGGTGGCGCCGTTGACAAAGGTGGCAAACACCGTGCCGTCCGTGGCATAGCCGGGCGACAAGCGCACATGCGTGGCCTGGGCATGGTCGTCACGCGCGGGCAGCGGCAGAGCAACCTGCCAGGAATTCCCGCGGTCCGTGGTGCGGTAGACGCCGCTTTGTCCGGCGGCGAACAGGGCGCCATCAGCGGCGTAGGCTGGCGATGCGGCCACGTCGCTAATGGCAATAGGCTGTTGATTGGCATCGAAAGGGCCGCCGCTGCGCCAGGCAGGTTGCGCTGGCGGCGTGAATCCGGCAGGCGCGCCAGTGAAGGGCAACGCGGCGTCGGTCGGGTGCGAACGGCTGATGAGCAGGCACGATATGAGGATCAATGTGACGACGAGCGGGATCGAAAGCGAGCGTTTCATGGTCAACCTCCCGGGCTCCATGACAAACCGACGCGCAGCCTCATTGCAATGCGCGGCGCATCTAACATGACGTTGGGAAGGGCCTGGTGGTTGCGCTCGCCTTGCCACATGACAGGGCTGTTTGGGGCATCGTTGGAGATGAGGACACAAAAGGGGCAGGCTGTTTAACCTGCCCCTTCATGGTGAATTCAGACGACGCTTAGCCGCCGTGGCCGTTGGCGCTGGGCAAGCCCGCGGCCACCAGTTCCACGATGTCTTTGACCTGCACGCCCTGGTCGGCCTGTTTGCTGGCATCGGTCAGCATGGTCAGGCAGAAGGGGCAGCCCACGGCGATCGTCTTGGCGCCGGTGCCCGCCGCCTCGGAGTAGCGGTTCATGTTGACCGCCTCCGTGCCGTGCTCTTCTTCCTTCCACATCTGCGCGCCGCCTGCGCCGCAGCAGAAGGACTTGTTGCGGTTACGTCCCATTTCCACCAGGTTGACCTGCGACTGCGTCAGAACTGCGCGCGGCGCATCCAAAATGCCGTTGTGACGCCCCAGGTAACACGGATCATGATAGGTCACTGGTCCGACGGCGGCCAGATCTGGCTT
>JBGAVB010000082.1:0-8837 GCA_044228345.1 Anaerolineae bacterium
ATCGTCATCACAAGGGTGTTCGCGCAGTCGATGCTGTCGGCGCTCCTGCACCCGGTGGGCGTGCTCATGATGACGCTGGTGCAGTGGCACAGCTTCCTCCTGCACATCGCCGGGCGGCGCGGCTGGCGCGGCCGGCTTCTCGACCTTGACTGGCGCCGGGCGCGTCAAACCGGCGTGGGCGGCGGTTTCTCCCAGCCGATACAGCGTGGTGTTGCACACCGGACATTCGCCGCGCGTCACTGGCTGGCCGCGCACATTGAAAACAGCCTGCGCATGCTGAATCTCGCGTTTGGTGCGGCATTTGACACAGTATGCCTCAACGACGGGCGCGGGAGACGTGACTGAATCGTCGGTCATGACGAACTAACTCCATAGAAAAGATGATGCCCAGCCCGCCGGCGGCCGGTTCAGCCGTCACGCAAACGCGTGTCACGGCTCAAGACGTAACTCATGCCGCCGACCTGGCGCACGAGTCCTTTTAGTTCCATCAGCGTCAGTGTGCTGGACACCGTCGCCATCGGCAGGCCGGTCGCATGGGCCACGTCATCAATGTGACGCGGCTCGCTCGACAGGTGACTCACGAGCAGCGCCTCGGTCTCATCAGCCGGGAACAGCGTGCGCGCCTCGGCCTGCTGCGCCACCTGCTTGAGGTTCAACTCCTGCAGGATGTCTTCGACGCTCAAGACGGGCCGCGCGCCGTCGCGAATCAGGCGATTCGTGCCCTCACTGCTGCGCTGCAAAATGGAGCCAGGCACGGCAAACACCTCGCGCCCCTGCTCGGTGGCAAACTGCGCCGTGATCAAGGCGCCGCTGGTGACGCCTGCTTCAACCACCACCACGCCCAACGACAAGCCACTGATGATGCGGTTGCGCGGCGGGAAATTCCCCGCTTCTGGCAGCGTGCCCAGCGGATAGTCAGAAATCAACGCGCCGGCCTCGGTGATTTCTTGCGCCAGGCGCCGGTGTTCATACGGATAAATGACATCCACGCCGCAGCCGAGCACGGCCAGCGTCCGCCCGCCGCCATCCAGCGCGGCGCGGTGCGCCTGCGCATCCACGCCGCGCGCCAGCCCGCTGACCACGGTGACGCGGTTGCGCACCAGGTCCGCAGCCAACTGACGGGCCACCTCGCGGCCGTAGGCCGTGGGGTTGCGCGTGCCGACAACGGCCACGCTCCAGGCATCGTCTTCCGTGATGGCGCCTTTGACGAAGAGCACCGGCGGCGGGTCATAGACGGTGCGCAGGCTGGCGGGGTAATCGTCAGCGTCCCAGGTCAACGCGTGCGCGCCGCTCTGCTCCAGGCGTCGCAGCAGCTGATCGAGATCAAGATGCTGACGCGCCTCCACCAGGTTGGTCAGCGAACGGCGATCCAGCCCAGCCTCGCGCAGGTCGTCGAACGATCCGCGCCAGGCGCGCTCGATGTCGCCGAAATAGTCAAGCAGGGCGCGCAAACGCGCCGGCCCAATGCCGTTGACACTATTGAAGCCAAGCCAGTAACGCAAATCGCCCACGCCGCCACCTCATGTTGCTGCGCCAGTGCTGGTCACACGGTTACGCTGCTTCCAGCCCAGGCGGCACGCTGACGACCATCCGGCCGTCGTCCACAAGAACCGCATGGATGACATCCTCGACGGCCGGCAGCAGCAGCTCGCCGGCCGCGGTTTGGACCACGTAGACATCATTGGCGCCGGTGAACAGCACGTCGCTGACATGTCCGATCAGCTCGCCGGCCTGTGTGACCACCGCCAGCCCCACAACCTGGTGGACGAAGAATTCGCCCTCGCCCAGGCGCATCGCTTCGGCCCGCGGCACCTTGACCCACAGCCCGCGCAGGGCTTCGGCGTCGTTGCGCGTCTCCACACCGATCAGGCTGAGCAGGGCGTAACGCGGCGTCAGGCGTACGGCGGCCACCCCAACCGGCAGATTGGCATCGCCGACAAAGACGCGCTGCAAGCTGAGAAAACGCTCCGGCCAATGTGTTTCGTAGGCCACGATGACCTGCCCGCGCAAACCGTGCGCGCGAGTCACGCGCCCGATCACGATGTACTCAGGCGCGGGGATGGTGGGATGCTGTGATGATACGGCAGATGATGATATGGACATGATGGGTGGACGCCAGAACCGATAGGCAAAAAACAAAGGACGAATCAAACGGGTTCGTCCTTTGTTTCAAGCGGCGATGAATAGCAGCCTGTTGGCCGGCGGGCAGATGCGGCGCGGCGTAGAGGCGCACAGCCTGCTGCGGCCGTGTCGGCTGCCCGCTTAGTGCACTTCCAACGAAGCCCGTTTGCCGCGGCGTACGGCCGCGACTCTGAGCAAAATGCGCATCGCGTTGACGACGCGTCCACTCTTGCCAATGATGCGGCCCATGTCAGACGGCGCCACGTGCAGCTCCAGAGCAATCTCCTGCGGAGTTACCTGTTCACGCACCCGCACTTGCTCTGGCTCATCTACCAACCCTTGCGCAATGTACTCGACCAGTTCTTTCATGCCAGGTACTCCTGGTTCAGTGGTGGTCACGCTTCCCACGGCGCCGTGGCGAGCACGCCCTGGCGAAACAAGACGCGCGCCACCGCCTCTGACGGTTGGGCGCCGACGCCGATCCAATAGCTCGCGCGCTCCTTATCGAGCACCACGGTTTCCGGCTCGGTGCGCGGATTGAAATAGCCCAGGGATTCAATGAAGCGACCATCGCGTGGTGAGCGACTGTCAGCGACGACAATACGATAGGTTGGCTGCCTTTTGGCGCCCATGCGGCGCATACGAATACGAACCATGTGACTCTTCCGACTCCTTTTCTACCCTTAGCAGCGTGTGCGCTGCTTAACGTAACATACCCAAAAGCCCTTGCAATCCACCGCGCCCGCGTCGTTGGTTTGACATCTGTTTCATCAGGCGCTGCATCTGGCGAAATTGCGAGAGCAGATCATTCAATTCAGCGACGGTCGTCCCTGATCCACGCGCAATGCGGCGCTTGCGGCTCCCATTGATGACGTCGGGATTGCGACGCTCGACCACGGTCATCGAACAAATCATGGCTTCGATGGTTTTCATCTGACCGTCGGTCACTTCGGGGGCAATATCCTTGCTCATCCGCGACATGCCCGGAATCATGTCCATCAACTGGCTGAGCGGTCCAATCTTGCGCACCTGCTGCATTTGTTGCTGGAAGTCTTCGAGGTCGAACTCACCCTTCATCAGGCGCTTTGCCCATCGCCTCAGCCTTCGTCTTGTCAATGGACGATTCGGCCTTTTCGATGAGGGTCAGCACATCGCCCATGCCCAGGATGCGCGAGGCCAGGCGGTCGGGATGGTACGGCTCCAGGGCATCCGTTTTTTCGCCAATGCCCAGGAATTTGATCGGCACGCCGGTCACTTCACGGATCGAAAGGGCCGCGCCGCCGCGTGCATCGCCGTCTACTTTGGTCAAGATCAGGCCGGTGATGCCAACGCGTGTGTGGAACCCTTCCGCCACGCGCACCGCTTCCTGGCCGGTCATGGCGTCCACCACGAGCAAAATGTCGTTCGGCTTGGTGCGCGCCTTGACCTGTTCCAACTCCGCCATCATCGTATCGTCAATTTGCAGACGACCGGCCGTGTCCAGGATGACGACGTTGTACGCGCCCTCTTTGGCGCGCTGCACGGCGTTGGCGCAAATCTGGGGCGGGGGCAGCTTGTTGCCCTCGCTGTGCACCGGGATGTCCAACTGCTTGCCCAGCACTTCCAACTGCGTGATGGCAGCCGGCCGGTAGGTGTCTGCGGCCACCAACAGCGGTCGTTGGCCGGCCTTGCGCAGGCGCAGGGCCAGCTTGGCCGCCGTGGTCGTCTTGCCAGAGCCTTGCAGGCCCACCATCATGATCACTGTCGGCGGGTTGGAGGCCATGGTGAGCTTGCCAGGTTCCCCCAACATGGTGATCAGCTCTTCGTGCACAATCTTGACCACCTGCTGCGCCGGGGTCAGACTCTGCATCACCTCGACGCCGACGGCCCGTTCGCGGATGCGCGCCACGAACGCCTTGACCACCTTGAAGTTGACGTCAGCCTCGAGCAAGGCCATGCGCACTTCGCGCAGTGCCTTGTCTACATCAGCTTCGCTCAGGCGGCCCTGGCTCGACAGTTTGTCGAAAATGGCCTGTAACTTGTCGGTCAGTGTCTCGAACACAATTTAGCTCACTGTTCGTCCTGGCTTATACAACAGACTTCCGAAGCCCAACGGACTTCGGAAGCTCCTCGCGCCTACAGTGGCGCGATTCTACAAGAGGTTGTGGTTTTCGTCAAGTTCCTGTATAATGAAAGCAGATCAGTGCATGTTAAATCAAACTCGTGGAAGCGCCATCATGATCCGAAAGTCACCTTCCTCCAAACCTGGATTTCTCAGTGTCACCTTTGAACTACCCTCAACCGTATGGGCTGAGCAAGTGGCCCTGGTGGGCGAGTTCAACGATTGGAATAAACAGCTCGACTTCTTGATCCAGGATCGCAGTGACGCTGTCTGGCGGATTACCCTCGACCTGGAAGTGGGCCGCCAGTACCAGTTCCGCTACCTGGTGAACGGCACCGATTGGCACAACGACTGGAGCGCAGACGCGTACGTGCCTAATCAGCAGGGCACCGACAACTCCGTCGTTCTGACATAACGCTGCTGTCCATTCGCACCCTCTCCTCGATCCATCTGATTCCGCCCTCTGCCTCTACTCTCGCGTGCCACCGTTGCCATCTGTCGGCAGACTGCCGCGCGCACAGCGGCGCCCATGCCCTGGTAAAGCGCGGCCGCTGTCGCGGCCGTCGTCGCAGCCTCAGGTAGATTCCCATGCGCCGCCTGGATTCTGGCGCGCACGAGCAGGGTTTCGGCCTCTTCCAGCCTGCTGTGCAGCGCCCTACTCTGGGTATACGCCTTTTCCAGGTGCGCGCCTGCTGCGCCGTCATTTCTGCGCGCCGCCTCCACCTGCGCGGCCACGCGCCGGGCGCGCAGCTCGGCGACGGTCTGCCCTGCGGCCTGCGCCGCACGCAATGACTGCTTGATCCAGGCGGCTGCGGTAGGCGCTTGCTCCAACGCCAGCAGAAGCGCCGCCTGCATACGACAGGCGTCGCTTTGCAAGCGCGCGGTGTTGAGTTCGTCCTGCAACGCCCGTGACGCCTGCAGATGGACGCCCGCCCCTTCCCGGTCTCCCAGGGTCAGGTGCAGTTCGGCCAGGCCAAGATGACTGCGCGCCGCCATCCCGCGTTGCCCGGTGTCATGAGCAAGGGCCAGCGCCTGGTCATAATGGGCTTGAGCCTGCGTCCATTCTCCCAGGTAAAAAAATACTTCTCCCAGGTTGAATTCCGTTGCGCACATCCCCGGCCGATTTCCCAACGCCGCGTCGAGTTCCAGGGCCGCCAGGTGACCATCCCGTGCGGCGCTCAGGTCGCCCAGGTGGAAATCGAGGATGGCCAGGTTGCCACGCGCGGCCGCCTGACCGATCAAGTCACCGGCTTGCGTACGAAAGTGAAGGACCCGCTGCGTGAGAGATCGCGCCTCTTCCCATTGGCCGTGGATGAACATGATTCCCGCCAGGATCGAGAGGGCCGCAGTCAACTCACGTCCATAGGGTGAATGTTCGACGACGGCCAGGCTGGACTCAACCCAGCGCTGCGCGCGATCGTACTCGCCCTGTTGATGGTACAGCCAGGCGATGGCGTTGGTCACCTGGGCCTGCAAGCGCAAATCGCCAGTGGTCCTCACGCGCTGCTCTGCCCTCAGCAACCACTCCAGGCTCGTCTTGAATTCACCCTGTTCCTGGTAGACGCGCCCAATTCTGACACACAGAACAACAGACGGCGCCTCTGTCCCATTCAGGTCCAGGGCGCGCTGAAAGTAAGCCAGCGCGGGCGCATAGTTTCCTTGCATCAGGGCAATTTCTCCGAGCGCCTGGTACGCCAGGCCGCAACGCGCCGGCGACAGGCCAGTCTCCAACAGATCCTCGAGCATCGTCTGCGCCGCCGTGGCTTGACCTCTGTTTAGCACGCTCTCGATCTGCTCTGCGAGTAATTGGGAGGCATGTTCATAAGCACCTGCGTGCCAGTCATGATAGGCTGCTTCCAGGTAATCACGACGCCGATCGTAATAACTGGCCGCGGCCGCATGGATGCGCTGGCGGTCGGCTGGACGCGTCTGCAGCCGGCAAAAAGCATCATCGCGCAACAACTGGTGGATGTGCACGTCAGCCGACGGATAAAGCCGCGTGACGATGTGACGGGTCACCAGGCGGTCGAGTGTTGCGCCGACATCGAGCACCCCCACAGCCCCCAGAAGTTGCTGCAGATCATGGTCATACTCATCGAAGGGAGTGCGGAAAATCGCTGCAACCTCAAGCAGCGCACGTTCGGGGGGCGTGAGTTCCTGAAAGATGTTTTCCAATAAGTAGCGGCGCACATCGGGCGTCTTCTCAAGATGCTCAATGAGCATCTCGACCGATGATGCTGCCCCTGATGCGGCTTGCGCGGACTGGACCTGGGCCATGAAAAAACGGAGGAACATAGGATTACCATCGGTCTTGGCGTGCAGACGGCGACCAAGATCTGGGTCCAGTTGCGTGAGGCCCGCGCGCGCAAGCAGGCTTTGCATTTCTTCGCGATTTAGGCCCGGCAGCGGGAAGCTGACGCCGTGCTGCACCCAGGTTGGCTGCGTGCGGCCAACCAGTAGGAGTTGTACACCGTCTGGAGATGCCTGGCGGCAGAGTAACCCCAGGAAACCACTGAGAGAAGAATCATTTACCAGGTGACTATTGTCCACGACGATGAACGTTGGCCTGGTTTGCAACAGGCGGAGTAGAAAGTGAACCTGTGGCGTCAGGAACATGTGCGCGCCAGGCGCGGTTGATTGCGGCGCGTGATGCGCAGCCGAGGCAGCAAGCAGTGTACGGAAGTCTGTGATGCCGTGATTGGCCAGGTGCACGGCGAACTCGTGCAGGACGCTGTTCAGGCTGGTAGGGTATCCCGGTTGGAATTGCAGCCAGAGAACGGGCATCTGCTGCGTCGCCTGCTGCGCGAGCGCCGCGGCCAGGGTCGTTTTGCCTGCGCCGGCCAGCCCTGTGATCACCAGCAAGCCCTGTTGCGCCAGGAGCGTCCTGCAGGCCTGTAACTCGCGCTGGCGTCCAACCAGGTCGGCCGTGTACGGGATCGAGCTGCCGACCGCCGGGGGCATTGCCCACGCGTTCGACTCGGCTGCGGAATCGCCCAGCTGGGCGGCCAGCAGAGACAGGGCGGTGCGCTGCTCACGGAAAAAGGTGCTGCGACTGAGGCTGAGTTGGGCCATGACCTGGGACGGTGGTTGACGTTCGACATAGATCAGGCGCAGCAGGCGATAACGGCGCCAGGCGGCTTCAACGCCAGCTGTCACACCGACCGGCTGCAACTGCTCGAGGACAGCCAACAGGTAGGCGTGCAGGCCAGGGCCAGGGTCTGTCTCGGTTGTCTGCGTGATTGGAGGCCGGATCGCAGCCGCCAGCGGATGATGGCGCAGGTAGGCAAAATCGTACAAATGGTTGAGCAAGTTGCGAACAGCGTCGGCATCGAGAATCAAGGTGGCGGGTGACACAGGATTCACCTCATGGGATGATGCGTTCTGGTTTGGGCGCGTCGTTGCAGGCGTCAAGGCGGATGACGTTGCACCATTTTACTGTATCCAATCCGCAACCGCAAATGCTCCCGCAGTTCCACAAATGTAGCACACATTCAACCACAAGGAGCACAGAGAACACAAAACGCAAGCGTGAGACTAAGATGAGACTAAGATGAGACTTTTCCGCTTGAAATCACAACCGCAACGGGGTAGACTGAGCACAATGCCTGTGTTCGTGATATTCGCCGTCGTTGGCGCGCTGAACGCCAACGCAAGACCAGTGCAACAGGCGGCCACCACCTTGAACCTGACGAATTTGCGCCCGCTGGCCCTGGGCCGCGCCCGCAACACGTGCGACCAGGCGGGGACGACGTTCCAGGAGTTGCAGTGGACGCAAGGAGCGTGGAGCAACTGGACTGATGCGGTGCAGGAGATGGACACCCACCCTGGTTTCTACTTCTGCCTGGTGTCCGCCAACCAGTTCAAGGTCAATCCCGATGCCATCTCTTGCCCGTAGGGGCGTACCCTTGCGGTCGCCCAGGCGGGCAGGTCTTGCACCTGCCCGCTACGTCGTGGTCGTGCGTAGGGGCGCACCCTTGCGGTCGCCCTCATGTCAGAGGCAAGGAGTTATCTATGAGCCATGGCTCACCACTGCTGATAAAAATGGCTCATGGACAGCGACGCATTTTCAAGGGAGGATCTCATGATAACGTTATGGAACAAGGACCTGCGGATCGTGCGGGTACTACATTGGATCACGGCTGCGGTAGTGGCCGTGGGGTTGTGTACGGTGCTGTTGCTGGCAGGGTGTGACGCGGCCATTTCACCCCTGCGGGCATCGTTAGCGCTGGAGGGGAGGCCTGCTGTGGGCGAACCTTTCCTGCTGGGGTTGGAACTGCGCACCTCGATGGCATTCACCGATGTGGCGGTGAGCTTTGTGTTGCCGGCCGGCGTGGAACTGGTTAGCGCGCCAGGGGAGTGGCGGGTAGACATGGAGCTGAACCAAACCTACGTTTTCACTGCCACGGCACGGATATTGGAGAATGGGTACTACAAGATCATAGGTTCCGGTCGTAACGATACACCCTATGGTAGCTATTTCACCGGTTTCGATGCCCTGTACCTCCTGGTGGAAGGCGAAGACACGTGGGTCAGCCATGACCCGCCGCCCAATCACTGGGAGTCGTCAACCGGAAGCGCTCCGGGAGCAACACCGCTTCAACCCGAGTTGATCCAG
>JBGAVB010000083.1:0-8807 GCA_044228345.1 Anaerolineae bacterium
GGTCATTCACCTTTCTAGACATCAGCGTCACCAGAGCAGCAGAGCGGGCACAGAATCGTCTGCTTTCTCCGATACTTTAGTATAACAAAGATTGTACAAAAAGACCACCAGGCTCACTTATCGCCCTGCAGCCGATGCGCACCCTGTGCCCAGCAAGTTACGCGCGCAACGACAATTGACCTGGCAAGGCAGTTGCCCTATAATCGAGCGGATGTGAAACGGAAATCGGAGGTGCGAACGATGACCCATACCTTATTGCTGGAACTGCCCGAGCAGGTCTACGAGACCCTGACAAAGACCGCCAAACTACAAAGCCAGCGCCCCGAAATTGTGGCAGTGCAGTGGTTGGTGACCGCCACTCAGAGTCTCTCAAATGATCCTTTCGAGCCATTCATCGGCGCGTTTAGCAGCGATGTCCCTGATTGGGCAGATCGCCACGATGAATACATCGGCAAGGCGCTGCTGGCAGAACTGCGCGACTCCGAAGGGCAAGACCGTGCCAACTCCTGAGATTTTTGCCGACACGTCCGGGTGGGCCAATCTTGTGGACAAGACTCAGCCGCAATTCGAAGCTGCGGCCAGACTGTATCGCGACATTCGTCAGCGGGGATTCAAGCTGGTGACGACCAACTACGTGATAATCGAACTCGTTGCCCTCCTGACAAGCCCGCTACGACTTCCCCGAACACGGATCATTGCCGTGGTTGATGGGATACGGACTTCTCCCTACTTCGAAGTTATTCATGCCGACGCCATTCTGGACAAAACTGCCTGGGAACTGCTGAGGCAGCGACCGGACAAGGAATGGAGCCTCGTGGATTGTGCAAGTTTCGTTGTCATGCAACAGCGAGGCATCGTCGAAGCTCTTACCACCGACCATCATTTTGAACAAGCTGGGTTTGCTCGACTTTTGAGGCCGTGATATCAAGATGTTGTGTGACAGCCCAGCGGAAGTTCGTCTCATACCGACAAGCGACAAGGGACGAAAATGAAGTACAGTCTATTCGCTGGTGGAGTGTATCTTGACCTTGCCGCCCTGGCTGCATCACCGTTATGTTACGTTCTACGCAGGCCTGCTGGCCGTCACGATTCTGGCGACAGTGGTCCTCTTTCGCCAGACGCCGCTGACGCCGTTCGACGGCGATGAGACCGGCTGGATCTCCTCAGGCGCTTATTACACGGACCTGGTGCTGGCGCGAGATTTGACTTGGGAGAAGTGGCAATGCCAGGCCTGCGGCCCATGGGGCGGGCTGAACATGCCCCTGGGGAAGTGGTTGATCGGCGCGCCGCTCAAAGTCTATTACGAAACCGCACACGGCGGCGCCGAATTTTTGCGCTTTTACAATTTTGACCATTCCCTGGAACAAAATCAGGCCGAAGGGCGCGTGCCGCCAGCCGATGTGCTGCGGATCGCCCGCCTGGCCTGCGCCGCGTTCGGCGTCTTGTGCTGTTTGCTCTTGTTTTGCCTGGGATACTGGTGGGTGAATGGGGCGACGGGCCTGCTGGCGGCTGCGCTTCTCCTATCAACCGGCGGCTTTGTGACGCAGGCCACCCGCGCGATGACCGATGTTCATTACGTCAGTTTCTTGCTGGCTGGCTGCCTGGCGGCCGGTCTGCTGGTGAAACGCTCAGGCCGGCGCGCCTATCTGGCCGCCAGCACATTGGCCGGGCTGTGCGCGGGCCTGGCCGCGGCCGTCAAAGTGACCGGGATCATCGTGGGTGGGCTGGTCTTTCTGGCGCTGCTGACCTACATCGTCGCGCGGCGCCGCGTCAGCGGGCGTGCGGCGCTGCGCTATGCCGCGCTCTTCACGGCGGTCGCCGTCATCACCGTCTACCTGCTAAACCCATTTTTCTGGCCCGACTGGCGCTACTTCAACGCCGCTGCGCTGCTGGCTGAAACCCGATCCTTGTTGACCGCAGCCGCGGCCGGGCAGAAGCCAGCCGGACAGATCTCGCAGTCATATCCCCAGGTGGGCAACCTGGCGCACCTGATTGAGTTCCCGCAGATGTTTGTGCGCTGGCGCGACTTCATGCAGACTCAGCTTCCGATCGGCGACTGGACGCAGCCGCGACTGCTGGCCATTCAGCGTTCCCTTTTTGTGGACCTGGCCGCGTTCCCTTACGACTGGGTTTTCTTGATCGTTGGCTGTGCGGCGGCGGCCGGGCGTGTGGTCAAAGCCTGGCGGCAACGGGAGGCAGCGCCGGTGATGGCGCCCCTCGTCTTTTTTGGCGTCAATTACCTCTTCATCCTCTTATTTGTCCGCTTGAACTGGCCGCGTTATTACCTGCCCTCGGCCGTGGCCGCCAAACTGCTCATTGCCGTGGGGATCATGGCCGTGTTCAGCCAGCTCGCAGCCCTGATCAAGCGAACAGCACGAGCGGTCGCACGATGAACCCGGCGCGGCCGCCTTGCAGTTAAAACTCATCGAACTGGATGGCAGCCTGGCCGGATCAGACGCTGGCGGCGGAGATGGTCATGGTGAAGGTGGTGCCCTGACCGGGGCTTGAGGCGACGGTCAGGCTGCCGCCATGCGCTTCGACAATGGCCTTGGCAATCGCCAGGCCCAGACCAGTGGCATCGCTGTCGTTACGCTGGCGCGCTCTGTCGGTGCTGTAGAAACGGTCAAAAATGAGGGGCAGATCAGCCGCTTCGATGCCAACGCCAGTGTCGCTGACCGTCATGTGCACGGCCGCGCCAACCACTTTGGCGGCAAGGACGATCTCCCCATGCTGCGTGTGGCGCAGGGCGTTTGAAACCAGGTTGTTGAGCACCTGGGTCATGCGGTCAGTATCCACATGGATCGAAGGCAGCGACTCAGGCGCTTCGACACGCAGCGCGATGCCTTGCTGTGTGGCCTGCACGATGTAAGCCAGGCCGGTGCGTTCCAGCAGGGCGCGGGGATCTACCGCGCGGCGGTTGAGCGGCAGTTCGCCGGTGTCAGTCAGCGAAAGCGTGCGCAGATCTTCCACCAGGCGCTGCAGGTGCACCACTTCACCATACATGATGCCGTAGAGATTGGCCGAACCTTGAAGGCGCCCGTCCTGCAAGCCCTCGGCATAACCGCGCAAGATGGTCAGCGGGGTGCGCAGATCATGCGCCAGGTCGGCCGTCATCTGTTTGCGCGCCTGGCTGGCCTGCTGCAGATCGGCGCTCATCTGATTGAAAGAGGCCGCCAGCGCGCCAATTTCATCGTGCGAGCGCACACTGACACGCTGCTCGAACTGCCCGCCGGCCATCGCCTTGGTGGCCGCGGTCAGCTCACGCAGCGGCTGGGTCAGCGTGCGCGCCAGCAGGCCGCCCAAGAGCAGCGCCATCAGCGCGGCCACGCCGGCGCTGGCAATCGTGGCCCCTGCGATCCGCTGCAAAAAGTCGGCCTCCGGTGAGACATCGGGGGTTGGGCGCTGCGGCTCGTTCGTGGAGGCGACGAGCAACACCATGCCAACCACCTGACTGTTCAAGGTGACCGGAGTCGCGGTGCGCAGATCATTACTGGACACGCGTTGCCCCAGGACGTATCCCTGATTGGCGACGACCACCACACCGTCCGCATCGAGCACCACGGCGCCGCGCAGATAGAATGAGAGCGGCGGCGTTTGGGCCAGCGTTGGGCCTACGTTCTCCCAAGAATGGTTGGCTGCGTAGTAGTCTGACAAGCCGCTGATGAGCACGTCGCGGTCACGCGCAGATAGGAACCGATCGAACTCCGAGCGGGTGCGTTGAGAAACCAGCACCGAGACCAGCAGCACGCCGATCAGGCCAACGAGGAGAAAAGCAAGCGTGAGCTTCCAGGTGAGTGAGCGCATCAGCAGTTCGAATCCTGAGCGAGTAGCGCCGCGCTACGGCTGATTTTCAGCAGGGCCGGGCTGGCGTTCAGGTGCAAAACGATAGCCCATGCCATAAACCGTTTCCACGTATCGGGGGCGGCGTGGGTCCGGCTCGATCTTGGTGCGCAGGTTGCGCACGTGGACATCAATCGTGCGTTCGTAACCTTCGTAAGCATCTCCGGAGACCAGGTCGAGCAAATCCAGGCGTGAAAAGACCCTGCCTGGCGCGGCCATCAGCGCGGCCAGCAGCCCAAACTCCGACGGCGTCAGATCCACGTAACGCTCGCCCACCTTGACGGTGCAGGCGCCGCGATCCAGGGTGACATCAGTCACCCGCAGAATGTCCGGCTCGGCCTGTGACTTTTGCAGCCGTCGCAGCACCGCGTGCACGCGCGCGATCAGCTCGCGCACGTTGAACGGTTTGGTCACATAATCATCCGCGCCCAATTCCAGGCCCAGGATCTTGTCCGTGTCCTCCACCTTGGCCGTGAGCATGATGACGGGCGTGTTCGCCTCTTTGGCATAGACCCGCATAAACTCGTAGCCGCCCATCTCCGGCATCATGAGATCAAGGATAATCAGATCGGGCTTTTCGTGGCGCGCAACGTACAACGCATCGCGGCCATGGCCAGCTTCGACCACGCGATAGCCTTCTTGCTCCAGGTAGACGCGCAGCATGGCGCGCAACCGGGCCTCATCATCAACCAATAGAATTGTTTGTGGCATAGTGCCCGCATTATCGCCCAAACCGCCGCGGAGGACAAACCAGCGGCGGTTCAGGCATCCTTTGTTTGCTATTCCCCGGTGCGGGCATCCTTTGCCGCGGTCAGGGATGGGTGGTAGTAAGTGGCGGCCACAGCCAGCACAGCCGCAAGAGCCAACATGCCTGGCGCCAAAAGGGGGTTGGCGCCGCCTAAGGCCTTGGTGATGATCTTGTCCGTGGTCGCGTTCGGCGTGACCTCCAACAACAGGCCGATGTTCCCTGCGATATGCTCATAGACGCCAATCAGGCTGCCCACGACCACCGGCGCCATGCAGACGCGCAATCCCACCAGGACCCGACGATCGGGCCACGGCAACGGCAATCAAACCAAGGGCGCACAGGCCAAACGGCAGCAGTTGAATCCCGTCGGTGTGACCGATGAAGACCAATTCAACCACCGTTGCCGCCAGCAGCAGCCCTGAGAGCAGCAGCAGAAAGCGGCGAAGGCGGGCCAAAACTGCGTCGGCGCTCATGGCGCGCTCAGGTACGAGCTGGCCGCCGCCAGTTCTGTGTCAGAGACATAGCCAGCCAATTTGGCCAAAAAGTCCGCGTTAGACGCGTAAGGCCGGGCCGCGATCAGCGCCGCCGTCTCGGCCGCATCCAGCCCCGGAATCTGCTGCAAGGTGGCGGCATCCGCCGTGTTGACCGCAATTGGCACATAGAGATACTGCTCATAGGCGGCAATCTGTTCGGCGCTGATATATTTGCCCAGTTCCTGCCTGAACTGTAGGATGCTCGAATACGGCCGGTATTCCAGAAATTCGCGCACCATACGACTGCCCGCATTAGGCACGCCAGCCAGGAATTCTTCGCTCGACGCGCTGTTGAGATTGAGTTTGGCGGCCGCGGCGGGCGTGGTCGGCGTGGCCTGGCTTACAGCGGCCTGAGCGGTCGGCGTGGCCTGGCTTACAGCGGCCGCCGGCGTGTTCGTGACGACCACAGCCGCGGGCGCGTTGGTTGCGCTTGATCCGCAGCCCACCAGGGAGAGCGCCAGCAGTGCAGCGATGGAGATTAAAATCCAAAAACGTGACATTGTTTTTTCCCTTCTTCTTTCATGCGTAGCATTCTACATCATGCAGAGATCATAACGGAAAGATTTTCAGAACTTGTTAAGAAGCCATGCGGCGATCATGAGGAAGAGCACACAACTGACAGGGCGCAGAGCGTGGCACAGGTTGAAAGTGCTTTTTCTTGACAACCCTCGCGGGTGATGTTACAATCATCGGCAATAATTCAATGTCTGTGACGGAGACGCGCAGGGCAGGCCCTGACCACAGCGAGCCGGTGACGGTGCAAGACCGGTGTTATCCTGAACTGCCAGCCCCTCCTGAGACGCGACCGTAAAAGCGGCGCTTGGGCCGTGAGTATTGGTCGCCGGCATCCCACCGTTAACAGGGCGTGAAGCGGAGCGCCGCGGCGCTCAACAAAGGTGGTACCACGGGTCATTGCGCTCGTCCTTGTCAGGGCGAGCTTTTTTGTTGGATGTGTTGGAATGGAGGGCTGACGATGTTGACTAGTTTTGAGATCAGGCAAAAATTCATTGATTTCTTTGTGGCAAACGACCATACGCTGGTGCCCAGCTCGTCGCTGGTGCCAGTGGGCGACCCCACGCTGCTCTTCACCAATGCCGGCATGGTGCAGTTCAAAGACACCTTCCTGGGCACGGAGAAGCGGCCCTATCGGCGCGCGGTCACCGCGCAGAAGGTCATGCGCGTCTCCGGCAAACACAACGACCTGGAAAATGTTGGCCCGTCGCCGCGTCACCACACATTCTTTGAAATGCTTGGCAATTTCTCCTTTGGCGATTACTTCAAGAAGGAGGCGATCGCCTTTGCCTGGCGCTTCCTGGTCACAGAATTAGGCCTGGACATCAACCGGCTCTGGTTCACCGTCTATCGCACCGACGATGAAGCGGCGCGCTTGTGGGTGGAGACCGGCGCCGCGCCCGACCGCGTGCTGCGCTTCGACGAAAAAGACAACTTCTGGTCCATGGGCGACACCGGGCCATGCGGCCCCTGCTCCGAGATTCACTACTACCTGGGTGACCTGGCCCAGCAGACGGCCGCGGGCGTCAACGTAGACGATGATTACATCGAAATCTGGAACCTGGTCTTCATGCAGTACAATCGCGACAGCCAGGGCGCGCTGACGCCGCTGCCGCGACCCAGCGTTGACACCGGCATGGGTTTCGAGCGGTTGTGCCTGGTGCTGCAGGGCAAGCAAAATACGTATGACACCGATCTCTTCCAGCCGCTGTTCGATCATGTGCAAGCGGCGCTGCATCACAGCGCGGAGGAACGCGCGGAGAAATACGTCAGCTACCGTGTAATTGCCGACCACAGCCGCGCGATTGCCTTCCTGGTCGGCGACGGCGTATTGCCGGGCAACGCGGGGCGCAGCTACGTTCTGCGCATGCTCCTGCGCCGCGCGGCGCGCTTTGGCGTCAAGCTCGGCTTTCAGCAGCCTTTCCTGGCCGACACCGTGGATGTGGTCATCCAGACGATGGGGCAGCACTATCGCGAGCTGCAGGATCGGCGCGAGTTCATCCTGCGCGTGGTGCGCCTGGAGGAAGAGCGCTTCCGCCGCACGCTGGTCACCGGCGAGGAACTGCTGCAAGAGATTATGACCCGCCCCGACGTGGCAGCCAGCCGCCTGGTGCCCGGGGACGAAGCGTTCAAGCTGTATGACACCTTCGGCTTCCCGCTGGATCTGACGCGCGACGCGGCCAACGATGCCGGTTTCAGCGTGGACGAGCGCGGTTTCCAGCAGGCCATGCGTGACCAAAAGGAACGCGCACGCAGCGCGACGCGCTTCGTCGCGGCCGATAATGCTGCGCTGCAGGGCTATGTTGATCTGCTGGAACACCTGCGCGAAGAAGGCGTCTTAGACAGCCAGGGCGTGGAGCATCTGTACTATGAAACGACGCGCGTGCCAACGTATGTCGCCGGCTTGTTTGTCAACGGCCAGGCGGTGAACAGCGCGCAGGCCGGGGAGAGCGTTGAGGTCGTTGCGCCGGCCACCCCGTTCTACGTCGAGCAGGGCGGCCAGGTCAGCGACACCGGTTGGATCACGGCCGATGACGGCGCCTGGCAGGTGCAGGTCAACGACGTGCGCCGTCCAGTGCCTGGGCTGACGGTGCATGTTGGGCAAGTGCTGGTGGGCGCGGTCAACGTGGGCGCGCGCGCGCTGGTCAGCATTGACGAAGAACGACGGCTGGATATCATGCGCAATCACACGGCGACCCATCTCCTGCACGCGCAGCTGCGTCAGGTGTTGGGCACGCATGTCCACCAGGCCGGCTCCCTGGTCGCGCCGGATCGTCTGCGCTTTGACTTTACGCACAACGCCGCGTTGAGTGAGGACGAGCGCCTGCGCATCGAGCAGGGCGTCAACGATGTCATCCTGACCAATTACCCGGTGACCGCCACGGTGACCACCTACAAAGAGGCCGTCAGTGCAGGCGCGATGGCGCTGTTTGGCGAAAAGTACGGCGACGAGGTGCGCATGATTCGCATCGGGCAAACGCCGGACACGGCCGTCAGCAAGGAGCTGTGCGGTGGCACGCACCTGCCGGAGACTGGCATCATCGGGCTGTTCACCATTGTCAGCGAGGCCAGCATTGGCTCAGGCATTCGGCGCATCGAGGCGCTGACGGGCCGCGGCAGCCAAAAGTATGCACAGCAGCGCATGATGGCCTTGCGTCACACAGCCGGCATCTTGGGCGCCAACGAAGAAAGCGTGGAAACCAAAGCCGCCGATGTGCAGCAAACCGTGCAAGATTTGCAGCGTGAAGTTGCGCGCCTGCGCCAACAGATTGCCAGACGCGATATCGAGCAGATTCTGACCCAAGCGACCGCCGTCAACGGCGCGGCCGTCGTGGCCGCGCAGGTCGAAGCGTCCGACATGGACACGCTGCGTCAGATGAGCGATTGGCTGCGCGACCGCCTCGGCCCGTCGGTCGTTGTACTGGGCGCGACGTTGAGCGGTCGGCCGAACCTGCTCGCGGCCGTGACGTCTGATCTGGCGGCGCGCGGCGTGGATGCCGCGCACATCATCCGCGCCATTGCGCCGGTGATCGGCGGCGGCGGCGGCGGACGCCCCACCCTGGCGCAGGCTGGCGGCAAGGACGCCGGCAAACTGCCGGACGCGCTGGCCTTGGTGCTGCCCTGGGTCACGACAAAGTTAAGTTGAGCGAATCCATAAGCATGATCGAGACGAT
>JBGAVB010000084.1:0-8788 GCA_044228345.1 Anaerolineae bacterium
GATCTTCTCAACGACCAGGCGCGAGAGAAGATAGCGCAGTTCAAAAATGTCGAGCGACGTAGCGGGTGAGGGGGAGGCCAGGTAGAGATCTTTGTCTGACACAATACCGACCAGTTTACCGTTCTTGTCCATCACAGGCAGGCGACGGACATTTTTATCGCGCATTAGGCGCAGGGCGTCATCAACGCCGGTGTCGCGGGTGATCACGATGGGGTTCTTACTCATGCGCTCGCCAACTAACATGGTATCCTCCTTGGTACGTCAAGCTGAAATATGATCGAGAATGTATCGTCGCTTTGCCGGTGCAACTGACGAAAACACGTGCTGACTAAGGGGTCTTGCGCCCCAGCACTTCCAGCGCCAGGTCCGGACGATCGGTGATGATCCCATCTACGCCCATGGCAAGCAAGCGGCGCATGGATTCTGCATCGTTGATCGTCCACGCGTGCACCGCGACGTCACGCGCATGGGCGGCCTGCACAAAGTGCGGCGATAGGACTTGGATATTACCAAAATTCTCTGGCACCTGCAGGGCGTCGGCTGTTGGGCGATAGAGGGCTGAGACGCGCAAGGTTTGCGCGTAGAAGAAACTGCGCACTTCACTTTCGGACGCGCCGGTTGCTACTTCAGGCATCAAGGCCCGGAAACGCTCGATGACATCGCTGTTGCTTGCCACCACCAGCACGCGCGCTTGCGCGCCCGCCTGCTGGATCAGGTCGGCCACCGCCTGTTCCATCGGTGGATCAACCTGTTTGATCTCGATGTTGATGCGTAAGGCCGGAAAAGCAGCCAGCACTTCCTGCAAAGTAGGAATGGTGACGCCCTCACTGCGGAAGGGAAAGGTTTGGCCATTGTCAGTGCTAAACTGATACCCGGCATCCAGCTTCTGGAGATCGCTCAAGGCCAGGTCGTGCACCCGACCCGTGCCATTGGTCGTTCGATCCACGGTCGCGTCATGGATAACCACCACGACGCCGTCCTTCGTCGTGTGCACGTCTAGCTCTAGCACATCAACGCCCATCTGCGCGGCGTTGCGGAAAGCGGCCATGGTGTTGCTGGGCGCCAGATCAGCGCCGCCCTGATGAGCCATCACGAGGGGCCGCGATGTCTGCACATAAGCCTTGTAGGGTCGCGGCTTGATCGTAATCAAACGATAGATGGCGAAGAACAGCGCCACTACGAGCAACGTCAAGGCAATGCGACCGATGATGCGCTTCATGTTTACCTCTTACCCTTACTGCCTCGCCCACGCGAGCCGTTCCGCAAGGTCTTGTGACCGCAGTCGGATGGTCGCGACCGCGCGCAGCTTAGCGATCGGCAGCGTAGCCGAATCGCCGCAGGTAGGCCAAATCGCGCCGCCAGTGCGGCACCACTTTGACCCACAACTCCAAGTAGACTTTGGTCTCAAGCATCTCTTCGATACCCACGCGGGCCTGCTGACCGATTTGTTTCAACATGCGGCCGCCCTGGCCGAGCACGATCGCCTTTTGCGACTCCCGTTCCACGTAGACGGTAGCTGAGATGTAGGTCATGTCAGGCCCACGCGTCTTGAACTCCTCGACGACCACGGCCACCGCATGAGGCACTTCCTCGCGCAAGTGATGAATCACCGCTTCGCGCACCAATTCCGCGGCAATGAAACGTTCCTGCACATCGGTCACTTGATCGGCCGGATAGTAGGCCGGGCTTACCGGCAGCAGCGGCTGCAAGCTGGCGGCCAGGTTGTCAACGCCCTGGCCGGTCGCCGCGGCCAGTTCCAGCATCAACGTCGGCTGGATCAGCGCCGTGAACATGGCCTGACGTTTCTGCAGCGTGGCCTTGTCCACCAGATCAATCTTGTTGCAGCCGATGACGACGGGTCGCGCCTCGGCTTTTTGAATCAGCAGGCTCGCAATCTGTTCATCTTCGGCAAAGGGCGGCTCTGAGATGTCCACGAGCCACAGAATGACATCCGCATCGGGCAGCGCCATGACCGCCTGGTCCACCATGTACTCGCCCAGCTTATGACGTGGGCGATGGATGCCAGGGGTATCCACAAAGACGATCTGAGCCTGCGGCAGGGTCAGAATGCCAAGCAGACGATTGCGCGTCGTTTGCGGCTTTGACGCGGTGATGGCGATCTTCTGTCCCAAAAGGGCATTCAGCAGTGTGGACTTACCCACATTCGGGCGGCCAATAATGGCCACAAATCCAGCATGGTGGTCATGGTCAGTCGGCGGCGCCGGTTGCGCCGCGTCCTGGGCGATCTCAGCCGCGGGCGCTTCGACGGCAGAACTCTCTTGGGTCACAGATCACTTCCCATCATCGAGACTGCGTTTCAAGGTGAAATGGATTGAAATCGGTATGGATGTCGTAATAATCCTCGTTTTCCAGGCGTTTGAGCAAGCCTACGATCTGGTAGGTGAGCGGGGTAAAAGCCACTTCGATGCCAACTTTGAAAATGTAGTTGGCGACGATCAAGGTGAGGGCAATTTCCCACGGGAAAACCCCGGTCAGGCAGGCAACGATCACAAAAATGACTGAATCAATTCCTTCGCCCACCAGCGTTGAGCCAATCGTGCGCAGCCACAGCCAGCGCCCGCGCGTCGCCACCTTGAGCCGCGCCAGCGTGTAGGAATTGGAAAACTCGCCGGCAAAATAGGCCGCCAAACTGGCAATGATGAGGCCGCCGCGGCTCACACCGCCGAGCACCGCGTCATAGGCGGTCTGACCCACACTCTGCTGCCAGGTGGCTTCGCCGGGCATCCGCCCCACCAGCCACAGGGTCACGCTCATCAACGCCGCCGCGCCGAAGCCTACCCAGATGACGCGCCGTGAGCGGTGATAGCCATAGACTTCCGTCAGCACGTCGCCAAAAATGTAAGAAATGGGAAAGAGCAGCGTCCCCGCGTCGAAAGCGAGGGGCAAGCCGCCCAGCCACCGCGGCAGCGACACGCCCCAATCCACAATTTTGGCCGAAGACGCAATGTTGCTGACCAGCAGGACAGTCACAAAGAGCGCCATGACCAGGTCTAGAAAACGGTAAGAACGAGATGCGGCTGCGGATGTCATGCAGGAAATGTCAACCCCAAGCCCAGCTTATCTGGACAAATGCCCATGTTCGTCAATTTCTCCGGCCCAGATGCGCGTACTGCTGATAGGATTGCCATCATCGGCCAGAACCCACGCGATTTCTGCAATACGCAAGGGCGCCTTTCCTGCCTCGCGGCGCTTCTCGTTGATACGTAAGGCCCCAGCCAGGGTCTCTGGCGATACGACGAGCAGGTCGTAATCTTCACTGACGGTGTGACCATAGGTGTCATGCAGGGGAGCAATGATCACCGGCAAATCTGGGGACAAGGTGCGAACATACTCCAAGACGCCCGCGACGCGTACATCGAAAGGCGCAATTGGGTGCTCTTTGTTCTGCACCATACTGTTGACGGTCACGCCCACAATCAGCTCGCTGGCCTGACTGGCGGCGTAACGCAGCAGCGCCCGATGGCCGTCATGAAGTGGGGAAAAAGTCCCGCCGAGAACCACGCGCATCGTTATCTCGCCTCTCGTGGGCAATCACAGGTCATGGCGGCTGCGGCCCTTTCGCTCAAAGTGATTTTGCGCTGCATCCTAACATGTTCGTAACAGGGCGATTTTACTCGATGTGGTGGCAAATGACAAAGTGCGGGTTCGGTCTCCTGGCCGGGCCATATGACCAGGCGATGCTGTCACCAACAGAAGTCGGTGGTTTGGCAGCCCTGTGACTGAAATCGGGTTTGGATGCAAGGCGATCGCCGGCGTTTGCTGGTTTTGGGGGTTGAGGTGCTAAAATGGCGCACCGCACGCGTTGACCGTTGGGGAGAAGGAGGCAAGGATCAGCATGCGTCTGTCGAAACGCACCGCGCTCATCGGTCTATGGATCATGGCCGTGTTGCTTAACAGCGTCTGGAGTAAATCGGCGCAGGCATGGCCGGCCGCGGCCTGTCCTGATGAGAAGCTGCCAGCCGCCGCGCCCTGCTGGCCTGCTGCCGATGGAATGCGCCTGGCGCGGCCAGCCGCGTGGCGGAGCGCGTCGCTGCCGCGCACATTCTTTGGCATGCACATTCATCGCCCGGACACAATCTGGCCGTCGTTGAACGGCAGCCTGGGCGCAGTGCGCATTTGGGACACAGCCGCACAATGGGCTGATGTCAATCCGGCCAAAGGCGTCTTTCAGTGGGCCGTCCTGGATTATCACGTCAGCCGCGCGCGCGCCCATGGCGCCGATGTCATCATGACCCTGGGGCGCCCGCCGCGCTGGGCCAGCGCGCGGCCGACCGAACCGAGCGCGTATGGTCCAGGCCAGGCGGCCGAACCAGCGCTCGACCAGTACTGGCAGGATTGGGTGCGCGCGGTTGCCACGCGCTACCAGGGAAAAATTCGCTACTGGGAAATCTGGAATGAACCAAACGACCCGGCGTTCTTTTCTGGCAGCGCCGAAAAACTGGTAGACCTTTCCCGCCAGGCCTACACGATTCTGAAGGCGAGCGATCCCCAGAATCAGGTTCTCAGCCCCAGCCCCTACGAGATCAGCTATCTCGATTACTACCTGTCCCTGGGTGGCGGCGCAGTCGCCGATGTGATTGGCTATCATTTCTACCTCGATGAGGCGCCGGAAGCGCTGACAGACTGGTACATCCCCAGGGTATGGGCCGTTCTGGAGGCCCACGGACAGGCGACCAAGCCGCTGTGGAACACCGAGGGAGGCTACCTGCGGCCAGTCATCCCCGGGCCCAAGACCCTCAGCGACGATTTGGGCGCAGCGTATCTCGCGCGAACTTACCTGCTCAATTGGGCCGGCGGCGTCAGTCGTTTCTACTTCTACGCGTGGGATAATCACACGACCTCCAATATCGAGTTGACCGCAGCCGATGATGCCACCTTGACCACCGCGGGCGTGGCTTACCGCGAATTGGCCGGTTGGCTGCTGGGCGCACGCCTGACTGATCTGAGCGTGGACGAAAGCGGCGTCTGGATTGTCTCATTCGACCAGGCGACGGGCGAGCGCGCGCACATCGTTTGGCGCCCCTCGGCGACCGTCCCGTTTGCCCCGCCCCCGGCGTGGAATGTGCAATCGGCGCGCACGCTGACGGGCGCGCGACGCAGTCTGGCCGGCCGCACACAACTGGCCGTGGGTCTCAGCCCGCTGCTCCTGGAATCAACGCCGGTGAACAGCCTTTTCTTGCCGCTGGTCAGCGGCCGGCGGCATTGAAGGAGGCGCTTTCAAAATGACCAACGAGGCGCGTACAAGATATCTAGAAGCGGCATGGGTCGTCTGCGCACCGCTGCTGCTGTTGGCCATACCCTGGGTATTGACTGCCTGCCAGGCGTCGCCGGCGCAGGCCGTTATCACCGCCACGCCGCGCCGGCCAGACGCGCAGATCGAGGTGACGCAGACGCCCACGCACACGCTGCTGACGGTGGTCAGCCAGAGCGGCATCGGCGAGGCCGACGTCCAGTTCCGCCTGATCTATGGCGACACGGTCATCACGGCGGCGGTGGCGAGTGCAGGCCAGCCCATCGTCAGACAGCAGCGCAGCCTGCTCAGCGCGCCGGCCACTGAAGAATCACTGACAGCCGCCAGCCGCTTTTGGCTGCCGCTGCGCCTGGTAACGGACGCCGCGGGAGAGGCGCGGATTCCGCTAGAGAACGGCTTCTTTGAACTGGAAGCCCCGCCTGATCTGCTGGCTGGAGACACTCGCGCCTTTCGCTTCGAGTGGATAGATTTCTTTCGCTAATACGGGCGAAAAAGTCGCATTTTTCGCTCACCTCTGGTATAGTATCGCCCCATGATGGACATGCGTTTGGCCCTTCCCCTTCTGCTTACTCTGACCGGCGCTGCCCTGGCCGCGGCCTACGGCCATCCCGCGCTCAATCGCCGGCTGACCATCACCCAGGCCGCCTGGCTGCTGGCGAGCCTGCCGTTGGCCGCGTTCGTCTTTTTCCTCAGCCAGTTGCCGGCCATCGCAAACGGCGGCGCGCTTACCGTGGGTGTGGATTGGATGCCTTCGCTCGGCATGGGCGCCAGCCTCTACCTCGACAACCTGAGCGCGCTCTTCCTGCTGCTGGTGTCGGGGATCGGGACGCTGGTGGTGGTCTACACCGGCTACTACTTCAAGGGGGACAACAGCGCGTGGCGCTTCCTGGCCTATCTGTTCCTCTTCATGACCATGATGCTGGGCGTGCTGCTGGCCGGCGATGTCATCACGCTCTTCGTCTTCTGGGAAGGCACCAGCCTCACGTCGTTCCTGCTGATCGCGTACAAGTATAAAGATGAGGCGGCGCGGCGGGGCGCGTTCAAGTCGCTCTTCATCACCGGCGGCGGTGGGATCGCGCTGCTGGCCGGACTGCTCTTTGTCGGCTCGACCGCGGGCGGCATGGACTACGCCACGATTCTGCGCAGCGGAGACGTGCTGCGGGACAGCCCTCTGTACGGCGTGATGCTGGGGCTGGTCGCGTTCGGCGCGTTCACCAAGAGCGCGCAGGTGCCTGCGCACATCTGGCTGCCCGACGCCATGACCGCGCCCACGCCCGCCAGCGCGTACCTGCACTCGGCCACCATGGTCAAAGCCGGCATCTACCTGCTGGCGCGCATGAACCCCGCCCTGGGCCTGACCGACGCCTGGTTCTGGCTGCTCACCAGTTTCGGGCTGGTGACGATGCTGACTGGCGCGTACCTGGGCTTGAAGCAGCACGATCTCAAGGCGCTGCTGGCCTATTCGACAGTCAGCCAGCTCGGCGTGCTGGTGATGCTCATCGGCGGCGACACCTCGGCCGCGTTCAAGGCGCTGGTGATCAGCGTGGTGGCGCACGCGCTCTACAAGTCGGCCCTTTTCCTGATCGCCGGCATCGTGGATCACGAGGCGGGGACGCGCGACCTGCGCCGGCTGGGTGGGCTGCGCCGCGCCATGCCGCTCACTTTTGCCGTGGGCACGGTCGCCGCGCTCTCGATGGCCGGGCTGCCGCCCATGTTCGGCTTCCTGGCCAAGGAGACGCTGCTGGCCTCGGTGACGCATCCGAGCATCCCGCTCCTGGGCAGCGCGCTCCTCTCGGCGGCCGTCGTGGCCGCGGGCGCGCTGATCCTGGCCCAGGCCGGCCTGTTGATCTGGGACACCTTCCTCGGCCGGCCGCGCGATCCACACGTGCACGCGCACGAAGCGCCGCGCTGGATGATCGCGATGCCGTTCGTCCCGGCGCTGCTGTCGTTCGCGCTCGGCCTGCTGCCTGAGCCGGAGCGCCTGGCTGCCTTCTTCGCCAACGCGGCCGCGGCCGCCTACGGCGACGAAGTCAAGGTGTCGCTGGCGCTGTGGGCCGGCATCACCCCGCCGCTGATCCTGAGCATCGTGGCCGTGTCGTTGGGGCTGATCCTCTGGCGGTTCCGCGCCCGCGTGCGCGCGCTGCAAAATCGCGTGCCCGAGCGCGTCAGCTTCAACGCCCTGTACACCGGCGCCTTGCGGCTGCTGGATGGCGGCGCGTACCTGGCGACGCGCACCCAAGCGGGCCAACTGCGCCGCTACCTGGCGGTCATGCTGGTGAGCCTGGCCGTGCTGATGCTGCTCTTCGGCCGGCTGCCCCTGCCGACCGCGCTGCCGCCATTTGTGCTGGACGAGCTGGCGATCCTGCGCGTCTTCGTGTTGGGCCTGGCGACGGCCGCGGCGGGCCTCAGCATCTTCCTGCGCCGCGACTTCAACGCGATCCTGGCGCTGGGCGCATCGGGCCTGAGCGTGGCGGTCATGATGGTGCTGGAGCCTGCGCCCGATGTCGCCTTGGTGCAGGTGGTGGTGGACATCCTCAGCGTGGTGATTTTGGTGTTGGCGCTGACCAGCCTGCCGCGCGAGCAGCGCCGCCGCGCCTGGGAGCTGACCTTCAAGCAGAGCCGCTGGGGGTTGGTGCGGGACGTCGCCATCGCGGCCGCGGCCGGCTGCGCCGTGATGCTCCTGACCTTCTTCGCGCTGACCTCGCGGCCGCGGCCGAGCATCGTCACGCCGTTTTACGAAGCCAATGCCAAGCCGCTCACCGGCGCGGCCGACATCGTGGGCGCGGTAGTGGTGGACTTCCGCGGCTTCGACACCCTGATCGAGATCGCCGTCTTCGGCCTGGCCGGGCTGGGGGTGTACACGCTGCTGCGGTATGCGGCGCGCGGCGAATCAGCGAATCAACGAATCAACGAATCGGCGAATCACGAATCACGAATCACGAATCACGCAGTAAGCAGTACGCAATACGCATCACGCACCCTGCCCCACGAATACGGCCTCGGCGACGAGCATCACGACGAGACGATCATGGGCATCGGCGGGACGCGGCCGTCGCCGTTGGTGCGCGCGCTGGCCCAGATCTTGCTGCCGGTGATGTTGGTGCTCGGCGCGGTGCAGATGATGTACGGCCACGACCAGGCCGGCGACGGCTTCACCGCGGGCGTCATCATCAGCCTGGCCATCGCGTTCTGGTACATCGTCTTCGGCTACGCAGACACGGCGCCGGCTGCCGTGGCTGCGGCCGTTCAGCCTGATCGGCGCGGGGCTGCTGCTGGTGATCCTGAATGCGGTCCTCTCGGCCGTGTTGACCGGCGCCTTCTTCGCACACCTGGACTACGGCAAGCTGCTGGGGCTCACGCTGCCCAAAGGCTTCGGCCTGACCACCTCGTTCATCTTCGAGATCGCCATCTGCCTGACGGTGCTGGGCGGCGCTCCGATTGTCTCGGGCGTCTATCGCTTCTTGCTCACGGTGTTTGATCCCATTGGCCTGGGCGCTTCAACGCCCAGCACCGCAT
>JBGAVB010000085.1:0-8665 GCA_044228345.1 Anaerolineae bacterium
CGCTTAGCGCACGCGCTGCCGCCGGTGCTGGTCTCACTGCGGCTCTTTGTTTACGGCCTGCTGCAAATTCCGACGCCGCTGCTTTCCATCACCCTGGGCGCCGGCCTGCTCATCGTCATGATGATTTGGGCGCAGTTGATCAACTGGCAGCGCAACCGCCTGGCGCCGTTGGCCAGCTAGGCTTGCGAATCCGCGCCACGGCATGTGGCGGCTGTCGCGCGCATGCGCGCGGGCAACGTGAAGTACCCGCAAATCGAGAGGAGATACGTTATGACTATCAAACGAGTGCTGCTTGCGTTCAGCGTGGTGCTGGCGCTGCTCGTCTTCGGTGTGGCGCCGGCCCTGGCCCAAGATGGGGACGGCGGCAAGGTGGTTATTGGGCAAAATTACGTCCTGGCTGCCGGCAACCAACTGCATGGCGACCTGGCTGTCTTGGGCGGCAGCGCCGTGATCGAGGATGGCGCAGAAGTGATTGGCAATGTGGCCGTGGCCGGCGGCTCGCTGACGGTGAGCGGCCGCATTAGCGGCGATGTCTCGGTCTTTGGCGGCCGCGTTGATCTACGCTCGCCCGCCGTGGTCGAGGGCGATGTAGCAACCTTTGGCGGCGAGCTAACGCAAGAGGAGGGCGCCACCATCAACGGCCAGGTGGTCGAGGGTTTTGGCGCTGGACGGTCGGCCCAGCCGCCCACCATCACGACGCCGCAGCCTCCGCAGCCCACGTCCCTCTTGCGCATCATGCTGAATTACATCTGGCAGGTGTTGGGCGCGATTGGCTTGGCCCTGGCATTGGCGGCGCTTGGCCTGCTCGCCCTGGTGATGTTCCCGCAGCAGACGGAGCGTGTGGCGAAAACGGCTGTCGCAGCGCCGGTAGTCACCTTTGGCGTCGGTGTGCTGACCCTGCTGATCGTACTGGGACTGTCAACGATCCTGGCCGTGACCATCTGCCTGGCCCCCATCGCCGTTCTGCTGATCCTGATCAGCGCGGTGGCCTGGATCTTCGCCTGGGTGGCGCTGGGTTGGCTGGTCGGCCAGCGCCTGCTGGAGGCGTTCAAGCTGCGCAATCCCAATCCGCTGCTAGAGGCCATCCTGGGCATTTTCTTGATCACCTTGTTGTGGCGCGCCGTACCGTGCCTGGGTTGGTTGTTCTGGTTCATCATCACGTCGCTGGGTTTGGGCGCCATTGTGCTGACGCGCTTCGGCACGCAGGCCTATGCCAGCCGGGCCGCCGCACCGCCGCCGACTCCCCCGCAGCCGCCATTCGTGCAGTTACCGTCGCCGACGGCAAACGATCAGGCTGTCGTACCTGCGGCGCCGGCAGCAGGCGCGGCGGCCGAGCCGCTGCCGCCAGATTTCTTGAGCGACCTGGAAGACGATCTGCGCGCCGCCAAAGAAGACGAACCGCCGGCCGCGTAACGCCAAACGCGCCAGCCGTTCCTACACTCAACGGACGGCCGCATTAGACCGCTCTTACAAGGACCTCCGGTTTCTGAGGGAAACCGGAGGTCTTTATGTGTCAAAAAATCTTGGTAACCTCGTCGGCGCTGAACTCGCGCAGCGGTATCCAGCCATGCTGCGCATGCCATTCGTGAACCCCCTGCGTTTCTGGCGTCACCTGGCCAACCTGGATGGCCGGAATCCCGGCCGCGCGACAAGCGGCCACTACCGGCGGCGCATCCGCCGGCGCCACCGTGGCAAGCAAGCCGCCGCTGGCGATCGTACCCAGCGGGTCGAGGCCATAGAGCTGGCAGAGCGTCACGGCTTCCGGCAGGATTGGCACCCGCGCCAAATCTACCTGCAAGCCAACGCCGGCCGCGCGTGCGATTTCCCACAGGCCCGTGGCGACGCCGCCCTCAGTCGGGTCATGCAGGGAATGAATCGGCGCCTGGCGACAAACGAACTGCGCGGCGCGCACAACGCTGATCCCGGGGTCATGCAGAAAGCCCTGCGCGCGTGCAATGAAGGCTGGATCAACGCCGCGGCGGCGGAGATCATCTGCTTTCTCGCGCGCAATCAAAGCCGCGCCTTCGATCGGCGCCTGGCGAATGAAAAGCACGGCGTCGCCAACCTGCGCGCCGGCCGTCATCACCAGGTCGGCGGGCGCGACCTCGCCTAGCAGGGTGCCGCACACCAGCGGGCGATCCAGGCCATGCGTGATTTCGGTATGACCGCCGGCCAGGGCAATGCCCAGCTCAAGGCAAGCGGCATGAATCTGGGCAAAGATGGATTCGACCAGGCCCTCGTCAGTCTGACCTGCGGGGAGCAAGACCGTCGCCAGGAACCAACGCGGTTGCGCGCCCATCGTCGCAACATCATTCGCGTTGACGTTGACCGCGTACCAGCCGATTTCGTCGGTGGCAAAGGTGATGGGATCGGTCTTAGCTACCAACAACGTACCGGAAGGCGGCAAAGCCGCCGTGCGATAGTCAATCACCGCGGCATCTTCACCGCTGCGCGGGCCGACGAGCAGGCGAGCATCCGCCATTGGGAAGCGATGCAGAAGCTGATCGAGCAGCGCGGGCGGCAGTTTTCCGGTCGCCAGCATGGACATACCGGTTACGGGCATCCTTGTTGGCCCCAGGCAGTCGCCGCGGCCGCCACATCGGCCACATCAATTTCACCGCTGGGCGCCAGGTCATACAGACGGTTCCAGGCCGGGTTGCTGCTGAGCATCCCGAAACGCCCAGCCACGGCTTGCACATCGTTGACGCCAACCTGGCAGCTGCAGTCAATGTCCGCCGCCAGGCAGGCCGCATAGGTCACGCGCAGCTTGGCTGCATACACGGGGTTGCCTTCATAGGCGATGGCATCGAAGTAACCCGCGTTCGTGGGGTCGCTGGTCAAAAGCAGCGCTAAGGCGTTGCCGCTCTGCCAGCCGGGCCGATTGACCACTTCCTGCACCAGGCTGCTGATGTCGGGCGAGGCAGCCCAGTCAAGCGGTTGGCTGCTGTTGACTGTCCAGGTGGCCTGCGCGGCCGTGCGCGGCATCTGCAAGGGCGGGGTGTTGGCAAAGTCAGGCGCACTGTCGAGCGCCGCGCCTTCGATCTTGAGCTTCACGGTCGGAAAGGCGGCCGGGTGGTAGGTGCGATAGAGCAGTATGGCCGCATCCAGGATGCGCACATGGAAGGGGATGTCCACCTGGCTGAAACGCGCTCCGCTCACCAGGTGGTTGCCAGATGAATTGCCCAAACGCAAGACCACGCTCGTCAAATCAACCAGGCCGCTGCTGAGGCGCTGGGTCGCATCGTCATTGCCAGCCGCGACTTGTTCAAAGAGGGGGGTTGGCGTCGGGGTTGGGATCACGCTCGTATCGGGAAAATCCACGAACTGCGTACTGCCGGCCAGCACCTGGATGTTCACCAGGTTCGACGATGGCGGCGAGGTGTAACCGGGTGGGTCCGTTTCCTGTAGACGATAACTGCCGGATGTCACGTTGCGAAAGGCGAAGGCGCCGTCCGCGCTGGTGGTTACGCTGCTGACCAAGGTACTGTCAGGCAGCAGAAGGTCTACCCTGGCGGCCGCCAGGCCAGGTTCACCGGGGTTGCGCGTCCCATCGCCGTTCAAGTCGTTGAAAACAAAACCGGCGACATGCCCGCTGTTGGGCAGAGGCGTTGGTGTGCTGGTCGGGGCGGTCGTGGGTGTTGGCGTGACGGTGGGGGTCGGCGTCGGGGTCGGCGTATTGGTAGGAGTGGGCGTCGGAGGAGGGCCGCTGGCATAAACCAGAATCTTGCCGTCGTGCGTCACGGCCCAACCGTGGCCAGCATCCACGAAGTCAACCTCCCAGATTAATGCCGTCGCGGGGATGTCGGTGATGCGCGTCCAGGCGCCGCCGGCATTGGTCGTGTGATACATGCGGCCCTCGTAATTCTCATTGCCCAGGTTAAAGCCGCCGACCGCCCAGCCCTCCTGGGTGTTGACCATCTCGATGTCGAACAGGTCCACGCTGTTGATAGAAAGCTGCGTGGAAAAAGTCAGGCCGCCATCAGTGGTGTAGTAGATCAGGCCGCCCTGCCCAGCCAGATAGCCGGTTGTTGGGCTGAAAAAGTGCAGACCGAGCAAGTTGCCCTGGGGTGCAAAGCGGCGCGTCCACGACGCGCCGGCATCGGTGGAGATGGCCATCGTAGCGCCGTTGCCCGCGCCATAGCAAGTGCTCCCAAAACAGGTGAACTCCCAAATCACTACACTGCCGCCAGGAAAGAACTGGTTCCAACTGGCGCCGCCGTTCGTGGAACGAAACGACTTGCCATTGGTGCCGCCGGCCAAAACCAGGCTGCTGCTGCCGAAGTACGCCGTATACAGCCAACCGCCATAGTCGGGCATGGCGGAGAGCGCCCACGTGGCGCCGCCATCGGTCGTGCGGATAGCCTGGCCCGTGGTGCCAACGCTGAGGCAGGTCAATGCGGAAAGGCAATCAATGCCGCCTTGCCAGCCAGAGACCTCGGCCGGCAAGTTGAGCCGCGTCCAGGTCGCGCCGCCGTTTGTAGTTTTGAGCACATAGGGGTTCCCCTGCACGCCCCAATCGGGACCGCCCACAGCGTAGCCGGTATCGGTGGTCAACATTTTGATGCCGCGCAGGGTGATGCCCTCCGGGGCTTGATACTGCACCGTCCAAGAAGCAAGCGGCGCGGCGGCCGCCGTCGAAGTCGAAACAGTCAGCGGAACAGCGGCCGCGGCCACTATCAAGGCGCAGAGGCAAACGCCAATCAATAACAGGTGCAAACGTACAGTCATCGGTCACAATCTCCTTTGCAGATGCGACGATTCTACCATACACCTGCACCTTCATCAAACGTTTGTCGAGAAGCAGTTTTTCCTGCCACCTCGTCTCGGCTGCCTCTGAGCGGGGCGCGCGCCGCTGTGAATGAAAACAGGAATTCGCGGCGATTCGTGTTTATCCGCGGCCCATTTTTCAGGCCAGCGCTGGCCGTCGGCGCTGATCAGCCCAGCGCAGGACGAACTTGCTGATCTCGGCCACCAGGGCGGGCACGAGCGCCAAGGGGATGACGAGCTCCCACTGCGCCGCCGTCAAGGGAACCGTGTTGAACGGGCCATTGAGGAACGGCACGAAGATTACCGCGATAGTCAAGAGGATCGAAACGCCAACGGCCATTTGCATCCACTTGTTGGTAAAGAAGCCCAGCCGCAGCAGAGGATAACGCTCGGAGCGTGAGGTGTAAGCGATCGGCAGCTCGGCCAGGGCGAGCGTCGCGAACGCCATCGTCTCGGCCAGGTCTTGGCCATGCTCCCGTAAGCCAACCCAAAACGCGGTCAACACCACCGCGGTCAGCGCCACGGTCATGATGGCGATGCGAATCAACATGACGCGGTTGATGATCGGCTCGCGCGAGGGGCGCGGCGGCTGCTGCATGACATCTGGATCGCCCTTTTCCATGCCCAGGGCCAGCGCGGGCGCGCCATCCGTCAAGAGATTGAGCCAGAGCAGTTGAATGGCGGTCAAGGGGGGCGGCCAACCAGCCAACGCCGCGATGAAGATAATCGCCACCTCCGCGACGTTGCAGCTCAGCAGATAGAACACAAACTTGCGGATGTTGCTGTAGATGATGCGTCCTTGCTCCACTGCGCCCACAATCGAGACGTAGTTGTCATCGGTCAGCACGATGTCAGCCGTTTCTTTGCTCACATCAGTGCCGGTGATGCCCATGGCGATGCCGATGTTCGCGCGCTTGAGCGCCGGCGCATCATTGACGCCATCGCCCGTCATCGCCACCACCTCATCGCACGCCTTGAAGGCTTCGACGATGCGCACCTTGTGCTGCGGGCTGACACGCGCAAAAACGTCAGTCTGCTCGATGACGCCAACGAGTTGGGCGTCGCTCATGGCATCAATTTCAGCGCCTGTATGAATCTGGCCCTGCGGCCGCAGCAGGCCAATTTGCTGGGCAATGGCGCGCGCCGTCTGCGAGTAGTCGCCGGTAATCATCACGGTGCGCAGGCCGGCCGCGCGCGCCTTCGCCACGGCCGGCGCAACTTCTGGCCGCGGCGGATCAATCATCCCGATCAGACCGATGAACACCAAATCATGCTCGATCGTCTCCGCGGTGATGGAGGCCGGGAGTTCCTCCAGATAGCGATAGGCCACGCCCAGAACGCGCAGGGCCTGCGAGGCCATGCGCGCGTTGGCCGCGTGGATCTCAACCTGGTCATGGGCTTCCATCGGCAGCGCGCCTTTGCGATGGAGTAACGACGAAGACTGGGCCAGCAGCAGGTCAGGCGCGCCCTTGACACAAACGACGTAACCTTTCACGCCGGGTTGAAACGGACTGCCGTCATCCTCCGTGATCAAATCCAGCCTGTGGATGGTGCTCATGCGCTTACGCTCGGCGTCGAACGGCACCTCAGCCACGCGTGGATAGCTCTTCTCCAGATCACGCCGCCACAGGTCTGCCTTGGCCGCAGCGACAATCAAAGCGCCTTCGGTGGGATCGCCGACCATGCGATAGGAGGCCTTGCCATCCATGCTGCCTGATTCTTCGAGATCAGCATCGTTGGCCAGCGCGGCCGCCCACAGCAGGCCGGCCACTTCCACGTCGTCACGCACATCCATCTGCCGGTTGTCGCGATCGGGGCGCCGGAAAAGGCCCTCCGGCTGGTACCCCCCGCCTTCGATGGTCAGCTCCGCGTGGTGCACCCACAGGTGCACGGCTGTCATCTCATTTTGCGTCAACGTGCCGGTCTTGTCGGAGCAGATGACCGTGGCGGAACCGAGCGTTTCGACCGCAGACAGCTTGCGGATGAGCGCGTGGCGCTGCACCATTTCGCGCATCCCAAGCGCGAGGGAAATTGTCACAACAGCGGGCAGGCCTTCTGGCACGGCTGCAATCGCAAGGCTGACCGCAATCAAGAAGACCTCCACCAACTTGGCCTCGAACGCTTGCAGGTAAGCCATGACGCCGCCATTGGCGGCAAAGATCAGCCCCAGGTCGGTGTCCCGTATGACGGAGACGACGAAAACGCCGAGGCAAATCAGGAGGGCCGCAGAGCTGAGGGTCTTGCCCAGTTCTTCGAGGCGTCGCTGGAGAGGAGTCGGTTCTTCTTCGAAAGATTGGATCATATCGGCAATCAGGCCGATTTGCGTCCCCATACCCGTGCTGACGACAAGGCCTTTGCCGCGACCATAGGTGACGAGCGAGCTCATGTACGCGGCGTTGTGACGATCGCCCAAGGGAATGTCACTGGCCAAGGTCACGCTGGCCTGTTTCTGCACCGCAACCGATTCGCCGGTGAGCGAGGCCTCGTCAATCTTGAGATTGATCGTCTCCACCAGGCGTAGATCGGCTGGCACATAGTTGCCCGCTTCGAGCAGGACCACATCGCCTTGCACCAACTCGCGGGCAGGCACCTTCTGCCGATGCCCATCGCGCAGCACCTCGGCTTCGGGCGCGGCCATCTTCTTCAGCGCGTTCAGCGCCTGCTCGGCCCGGCTCTCCTGCGTCACGCCCAGGACGGCGTTGAGGACGACGATGGTCATGATCAAGCCAGCTTCGACCCAATCTCCGAGTAGGGCCGAGACCACGCTGGCAACAATCAGGAGAACAACGACAAAACTGCTGAGCTGCTCATAGACGAGTTTCCAGAACGGCGGCCGTGGGCGTTCACGCAATTCGTTGTGGCCCTGGCGCTGCAGACGCGCGGCGGCTTCTTGTGACGTCAGGCCGCTGTCGAGGCGTGTCTGCAAATGGGAAATGACGGACTCAAGGGGTTGGCTGTGCCATGAGATCGGCTGTGGCGGCATCTGACTTCTCCTCCAGCTTGCGGGGTGATAGTGCTGCGCTGCAAACTCAGCGCAGTATACTACAAAACCGTGAGCGCTCCAATCATACCTGGATGGATCAATCATCTTTGACAAGGCGCGCGGGCGCGGTTACAATTCAGCGCCTCACAGTCAACTGGGCGCTGGCTGCGATTAACGCGTGTGCAAAGGGGTGCATTGACTAACTGCATTGCCGACAGAGGCACATGGCAACAGGCGCGCAACGCGCCTTGATCGTGGGTGCATAAGCGGAGTCTATAGCTGCTTGCGTCTCGTGACGCTCACATAGATGCGGGGTGGAGGAATATAGGTGGATCCGGTTGCCATTCGAATTGGGTCGGTTGCCCTCGTGCGCTGGTACGGCCTGCTGATTGTGGGAGGCGCTATTCTGGCAGCCTTTATTGGCAGCCAGGAAGCGAAACGCCGCGGGGAAGATCCAGATCACATCTGGTCAGCCTTCATGTGGTGTCTGATTGGCGGCATCATTGGCGCGCGCCTGCAATTTGTGATCACGGCGTCGCTCGAAAACCCTGCCTATTTGCAGATGTATTTGGCCAATCCGCTGAACATCATCAACACACGTGAGGGAGGCGTCGGCATTTTTGGCGCGTTGGGCGGCGGCCTGCTCGCGTACTATCTGTACACACGGCGCAACGGGCTGCCGTTTTGGCGGTGGGCCGACATCGCCATCCTGGGGCTGCCTTTTGCCCAGGCCGTTGGCCGTTGGGGCAACTTCTTCAACCAGGAGTTGTATGGTGGACCGACGAACCTGCCCTGGGGCATCGCCATTGACTGCGCGCACCGCGTGACTCCCTACCTCTGCCCCCCCCTGGGGGACTTCACCGAGGCCACGCGCTTTCACCCGACGTTTTTGTACGAATCGCTCTGGAACCTGTT